>JAYVDN010000025.1:0-4939 GCA_043749385.1 Polaromonas sp. | reverse complement strand
ATGAAAGCCCCGGACTTTCGCATCGACGGCCCTGCGCTGCACGGCGTTGCGGGCCTGGTGAACCTCTTCGGTATTGAGTCGCCAGGGCTTACCAGCAGCTTGGCTATCGGTGAGTATGTAGCCAACATGCTACATAATAAATAGCTGCTCCCGCTATATTCTAAAGGGCTACAGCCCGATTCGTATATAAAAATTGGCTCAAAAAGCCGAAAATGGGCAGCTGGAAGCTAGTTTTCAGGCCGCTGGGCATCCGCTAACGCCGCGCGCACTTCTACACGCACCTGCTCCATCAGCTCAGCCTTGAGCGCTGTGAACTCAGGTGTGGTTTTGACAGAGTAATGGCGCGGGTGCGCCAGGGGCACTACGCGGTCCAGCTTGATCCGGCCGGGCCGCGCGCTCATCACTACCACGCGGGTGCCCATAAATACGGCTTCGTCGATGTCGTGGGTGACGAATAAAACGGTCTTGCGCTCAGCCTCCCAGATGCACAGCAGCAGTTCCTGCATCAGTTCGCGGGTTTGGTGGTCCAGCGCGCCAAAGGGCTCGTCCATCAGCAAAATGCGCGGGTTGTTGGCCAGGGCGCGGGCTATGGCGGTGCGCTGCTGCATGCCGCCCGAGAGTTGCTTGGGAAAGTGGTTTTCAAAACCCGTGAGGCCTACTTTGCGGATAAAGCCTTGGGCAATGTCTAGCTGCTCGGCGCGCGCCATGCCGCGCTCGCGCAGGCCAAAGCAGACGTTGTCCAGTACATTGAGCCAGGGGAACAGGGTGTAGCTTTGGAACACCATGCCCCGGTCTGCGCCCGCGCCAGTGATGCTTTTGCCCTCTAGCAATACTTGGCCCGAGGTTTGCTGGTCCAGCCCGGCCACGATGCGCAGCAGGGTGCTTTTGCCGCAGCCTGAGGGACCCAGGATGGTGATGAAGTCGTTTTCGGCCACGTCCAAATCGGTGGCTTGCAGCGCCACAGTGGGTGCGCCGCCAGAGACGTTGGAAGCAAAACTGCGGCTGATGCCGCGCACGGTCAATATTCCCACGTAAAGTCCCTTGCTATGAATGGTTCATGCGTTTCAGGAGGTAACGCAAAAAACGCAAAAAATTCGCAAAAAACGCAAAAATTGAAAAACTAGAAAGCTGCATTTTTGTCGTATTTTTTGCGCTTTTGGGGTTGTATTTTTTGCGTTTTTTGCGTTACCTGTATTTTCAAACCCGAACTCAGCGCCCCAGCTGCGCCCAGGCAAAGCTGCGTCGATTGAACCACTTGAAAGCCAGGTCGCTGGCCAAGCCAATCAGGCCAATGACGATGATGCCAAAGATGATCTGGTCGGTGGCCATCAATGCCTGGCTGTCGGTAATCATGTGGCCAATGCCCGATGACGCGCCGATCAGCTCGGCCACGATGACATAGGTCCAGGCCCAGCCCAGCACCATGCGCAAGATCTCGGCAATCTCGGGCGCCGCACCGGGGATGAGCACGCGCTTGACCAGGCTGGCATCGGTGCTGCCCAGGGTGTAGGCAGCCTCGACCAAGTCGCGCCGGGTGTTGCCCACCACCACCGCAATCATCAGCACCAGTTGGAAGAAGCTGCCGATGATGATGACGGAGAGCTTTTGCGCCTCGCCGATGCCCACCCACAGAATGAGCAGCGGGATGAAGGCGCTGGCGGGCAGATAGCGCGCGAAGGATACGAAGGGTTCAAAAAACGCTTCGATGGGCTTGTAGGTGCCCATGGCCACTCCCAGCGGGATGGCGAAAAACGCGGCAATCACAAAGCCGCCCACCACACGCCACACCGTCATGCCAATGTCTTTCATAAAACCCATTTGCGTGATGAGGGTGTAGCCCGACTGCACCATGGTGATGGGGTCGGCCAAGAAAGTTTTGCTGACAAATCCACCCAGCGTGGCGAAGGCCCACGCGGTTACAAACACGATAAAAAACGAAACCCCAAGCCAGATGCGGGTGGCGGGTGCAACAGGTGTGAGTGGTTTCATGAATAGAGGTTCGGCGTACAGGTAATGCTCAAATTGCAGTGGATTTTTTTGGCGCTTTTTGCGGTATTTTTGCGCTTTTCGCGTTACCTATAGCAGGCAATACGATTACTTCAAAAAGCGCGTATCGGCCAGTTTGGAAAGATCTGGAATGGCTTTGATAATGCCCGCCTCCAGCAGCAAGTCTGCCGCCTCTTTGCTGAATGCGGCGTGCTCACCGGCAAAGAACTTGGCATTGGCATCGCGGTCTTGCCAGCGCAGGTAGGACTGGCTCTTCTCAAAGGCTTCGCCGCTTTGCTTGATGTCGGCACCCATGATCTCAAAGCTCTTTTTAGGCTCGGCCTTGATCATGGCGATGGCATCAAAATAGGCATCGGCCAGGGCTTTGGCGGCCTTGGGGTTTTCGCTTAAAAACTTCGGTGTGCAGCCAAAGGTGTCCATCACCATCGGGTAGTCCAGCGTGGTGGCGATGATCTTGCCTGCCTCTGGTTTGGCGCGCACGGCGGACAAATACGGCTCATAGGTCATGGCAGCGTCCACGCCTGCGGTACCTGCAATGATGGCGTTGGCGGCGGCTTGGGGTTCGAGGTTCACGACGGTCACGTCTTTCACGCTCATGCCGTTTTTCTTGAGCATCCACGCCAGAGCAAAGTAAGGCGCGGTGCCTGGCGCGCTGGAGGCCACGGTTTTGCCTTTGAGGTCGGTGATCTTGGTGATGCCGGGTTTGACCACCATGCCGTCTGCACCATAGCTTTTATCCAACTGGAAAATTTGCGTGGTGGGCACGCCGTTGGCGTTCCAGGCGACCCAGGTTTCTACGGTGGTGGCAGCGCACTGGATGTCACCTGAGGCAATGGCCAGGTGGCGGTCTTTTTGCGGAATTTTTTTAAGCGATACGTCCAAGCCGTGCTTTTGAAACAGACCGGCTTCTTTGGCCAAGGTGAGCGGTGCAAAGCCGGTCCAGCCGGAGAGGCCGACGGCGACTTTGGTTTCTTGGGCAATTGCGCCCGCAGCCAGGCTGGCGGTGGCGATAGCAATGCATAAAGGTTTGAGCAGGCGGGATACTTTCATGGAAAACTCCTGGGGTTAAACAAAGGAACGGATGAATACTAAATGGGAATCCATAGCGCGGGTAAGCGGGGTAACCCGTGCAATAGGTGTGCCAATGAGCCATCCAGCACCAAGCCGGTGGCGCACTCAATGTCGGGTGCCATGTAGCGGTCTTGCGCCATGGCTGGTACCTGGGTGCGCAGCAGGGCATGCACGGCTTCGAGTGGGGCCGAGCTTTGCAAGGGGCGCAAAAAGTCAATGCCTTGGGCGGCGGCCAACAGCTCGATGCCCAGGATATGCGCGGTGTTGGCCACCATCGGCTGCAAGCGCCGTGCGGCAAAAGTAGCCATCGACACATGGTCTTCCTGGTTGGCGCTGGTGGGCAGGCTGTCCACACTGGCAGGGTGGGCTAAAGACTTGTTCTCAGAGGCCAGCGCGGCGGCGGTGACGTGGGCAATCATGAAGCCACTGTTAAGCCCCGCGTCCTGGGTAAGAAAGGGCGGCAGCAGAGAGACGCTGGCGTCGATCAGCATGGCGATGCGCCGCTCGGCGATGGCACCCACCTCGGCAATCGCCAGCGCCATGCCATCGGCGGCCAGGGCTACTGGCTCTGCATGGAAGTTGCCGCCCGAGAGCATGGCACCGTCATCGGCAAACACCAAAGGGTTGTCGGTGACGGCATTGGCCTCGCGCAGCAGCACCAGGCTGGCGTGGCGCAGTTGGTCGAGGCAGGCGCCCACCACTTGGGGCTGGCAGCGCAGGCTGTACGGGTCTTGCACACGGTCGTCACCGCGCAGGTGCGACTGGCGAATGGCGCTGCCCGAAAGCAGGGCGCGGTAGTACTGCGCCACGTCGATCTGGCCGGGCTGGCCGCGCAGGGCGTGGATGCGCGGGTCAAACGGGCTGTCGCTACCGCGTGCGGCATCGACGGTGAGCGCGCCAATTACCAGCGCGGCTTCCAACACTGGCTCAAACGCCAGGAAGGCGTGCAACGCCAGGGCGGTAGACGTTTGCGTGCCGTTGATCAAGGCCAGGCCTTCTTTGGCCTGCAGTGTGAGGGGCGTGATGCCTGCTTGCTTCAGTGCGGCTGCGGCGGGTGTGCGCTGGCCTTCCACCAGCATTTCGCCTTCGCCGATCAAGGCCAAGGTCATATGGGCCAGCGGTGCCAAGTCGCCCGATGCACCGACCGAGCCTTGCGAGGGCACATAGGGCACCAGGCCTGCGTTGTAGACGGCCAGCAGCGTGTCGATGACGACCTCGCGCACACCCGAGTAGCCCCGCGCCAGGCTGGCGGCCTTGGTGGCCAGCATCATGCGCACCACGGGCGCTGTAAGCGGCTCGCCCACGCCCACGCTGTGCGAGCGGATTAAATTGAGTTGCAGCGTGGTCAGCTGGGCCTTGCTGATGCGCTGGTGGGCCAGTTTGCCAAAGCCGGTGTTCACGCCGTAGACCGGCGCATCGCCATCGGCGGCGCGCTGCACCACCTTGGCGCTGGCGCGAATCTTCTCGCACGCGGCCGGGTCAAGCGTCAACTGCACGCCCTCTGCGTGGATGGCTTGGAGCTGCTCCAGCGTGAGCTGACCGGGCTGCAAGAGCATGTCAGGCTTTCAGCATGGGCAGATTCAGCCCGTGTTCACGGGCGCACGCCATGGCTGATGCATAGCCCGCATCGGCATGGCGCATCACGCCGGTGGCGGGGTCATTCCACAGCACGCGGTCTATGCGCTGGGCAGCTTCATCCGTGCCGTCGCACACAATCACCACGCCTGCATGTTGCGAGTAGCCCATGCCCACGCCGCCGCCGTGGTGCAGCGACACCCAGGTGGCACCGCCTGCGGTGTTGAGCAGGGCGTTGAGCAGGGGCCAGTCGCTCACGGCGTCTGAGCCGTCTTGCATGGCCTCG
>JAYVDN010000024.1:0-7429 GCA_043749385.1 Polaromonas sp. | reverse complement strand
AGCGCGCGGCGCAGGGCGCTGAGCATGCCCAGCGCCAGTACGTCTACCTTGAGCAAGCCCAGCGCGTCAATATCGTCTTTGTCCCACTCGATGGTGGTGCGCCCGGGCATGCTGGCGTGGATGACGGGCACGGTGCGCGTGAGGCGATCACCCGTCAGCACAAAGCCGCCGGGGTGCTGCGAGAGCTGGCGCGGAAAGCCGATGAGCTGGCCCGTGAGCTCCATCAGCAGTTGCAGGGCGCGGCTGTGGCTCTGCAGGCCCAGCTCGGCCAGGCGCTCGGGCAGCACAGCTTTGCCGTCCCACCACTGGTGGTTTTTGGCCAGAGTGTCCAGCAGCGCCGCGTCCAGGCCCAGGGCCTTGCCTACATCGCGGATAGCGCTGCGCGGCCGGTAGCTCACCGCAGTGGCGGTGAGTGCGGCCCGCTCGCGCCCGTATTTGCTGTACAGGTACTGGATGACTTCTTCACGCCGCTGGTGCTCAAAGTCCACGTCAATGTCGGGCGGCTCGTTGCGCTCGCGGCTGATAAAGCGCTCAAACAAGGTGCTCATGCGGGCGGGGTCTACCTCGGTAATGCCCAGGCAGTAGCACACGGCAGAGTTGGCCGCCGAGCCGCGCCCCTGGCACAAAATGTGGCGGCTGCGGGCAAAGCACACGATGTCGTACACCGTTAAAAAATACTTTTCGTAGTGCAGCTCGGTAATCAAGGCCAGCTCATGCTCTACCTGCTGCTGCACGCTGGCGGGTATGCCGCCGGGGTAACGCGTGCCCGCGCCCTCGTAGGTGCAGCGGCGCAGGTAGCTGGCGGGCGTGGCACCAGGGGGCACCACTTCTTCGGGGTACTCGTAGCGCAGCTCGTCCAGGCTGAACTGGCACTGCGCTGCTATCTGCACGGTGTGCGCCAGCAAGGCTGCGGGGTACATAGCGGCCAAGCGCAGGCGCGAGCGCAGATGGCGCTCGGCATTGGGTGCCAGGGCCAGGCCGCAATCGGCTACCGGCTGGCCTAGTTTCACGGCGGTCATCACGTCCAGCAGGGGCTTGCGCGAGCGCAGGTGCATGCGCACCCCGCCCGTGGCCGCCAACGGCACGCCAGTCAGGCGGCTGACCTCGCCCAGCTTGTGCAGCCATAGCGCGTCGTCCAGGCGCAGCAGCAATTGGGTAGCCAGCCAGGCGCGCTTTGGAAAGCGCTGGCGCAGCCACACCGCGGCGCGGTGGATGGATTCAAAGCTGGCACCGCAGACCTCGCGCGTCAGCGTGTCGCGCCGGGGCAGCAGCAGGGCCAGCACGTCGGTGAGCGCAGGGGTGCCTTGCCCAGCTGCATCCAGAGGGACGGGCCAGTCGTCCATCTCAATGTGGTACTGGGCCTTGGGGTGGCCTGCGCGGGCGGCGGTGATCAGCTCGCACAACTGCCCGTAGCCGTTGCGGTTGCGGGCCAGCAGCACCACGGTGCAAAACTCGGCACTGGAGCCAGGCATGTCGATGCGCAGCTCGGTGCCGATCAGCAATTGCAAGCCGAGTTTTTTGGCCTCGGTATGCGCACGCACCACGCCCGCCATGGAGCATTCGTCGGTGATGGCCAGCGCGCTGTAGCCCAGGGCATGGGCACGCTGCACCAGCTCTTCGGGGTGCGATGCGCCGCGCTGAAAGCTGAAGTTGCTTAAGGAATGCAACTCGGCGTAGGCGGGTAGGGTGCTAGTGGGTGGTGCGTTCATGCTGTGCGCGCCCTCAACCGTAAATGCCGTGCAGATACCAGCCCACTTGCACCGCGCCCGAAGCACTGGGCTGGGCCAGGCCGGTACGCTGGCGGTAGATCCACAGCAGGCCGGCCATCTCGCTGCTGGCGATGAAGTAGTCGCGCAGGGTCAGGTCGCCGCCAGTGCTTGGATTCGCGTCGTCGTTTGTACTGCTCTGTGCGCCGTTCTGCCCGCCGTCGCTATCGCTCGCACACTCGGGCCACCAGCCGGTTTCAATCCGCTCTGGGCCAGCGATGAGTTGCAACGGCCCTTGGTAGATGGGTTTGTCTTTGACCACGGCCAGGCGCAGGGGCTGGCGCAGTATCCAGCAGGGGTAGGTGGCCCAGTGGTCGGGCACGGCGGGCGCTTTGCGTGCCTTTGGTACTGCGATGGGTGTGCGTGCGCTGCGCTTTGCTGGGGTGGTAGTTCCAGCGCGTGCTGCGCCTTCCAAAGTGCTGGGCACCCACACTTGCATGCGCTGCGGGCGATGGTCAGGCGTGGTATGCCCCGTCAGCACACGGTGCGCGCCTAGGCGGGCTGACAGTCGCTCCAGCAGTTGCTGCAGCGACCCACCGCTTTCAACATCATCGGGCAGCAAACTGGCCGATGCGGTAGGCAGTGGCTCTACCGCCAAGGCCTCAAGCGTGATGGCCACCACGGGGGCCAGCAGGGCGGTGCGGGCCAGGTTTTCTGCCAGCAGGCGCGCCAGGTGCTGTATGTCGGTCGTGGCCTGCCCGGTGCGTACCTCCAGGCTGCCCGCCTTGGCATCGCCTCGGCGCTGCAGGTCATGCTCCCAGTGCAGGCAGATGCCGGTCACGCCGCACTGGCGCGCGGTCAGCCAGGCCTTCAGACTGCCCAGCAGGCGGTGGGCCCCAAACATCAGGCCCTCGGCCACTTCAACGCGGGAATTGAACTCAAGCCGCAGGCTAAATTGCTCGGGCAGTGCGACCCACGGGTACAGCTCGGCCTGTAGTCCATAGGTCTGGTCTAGCGCGGTCAGCAGCGCGGCCCCAAAACGGCGCGACAGGCCCCCGCGCGGCAGGGCGCGAACCTGGCCCAGCCGCTCGCAGCCCAGGCGCTGCAAGGTGGGTGCGTGGGGCTGCGTGGCCAGCAGGGCGCTAATTGGCAAAGCGTCCAGTACCGCGCCGAGCTGGCGTGGTGAGCAGGCGGCTACGGCTACGCTGGGCGGCGGGGGGGTCGTGCTGGCCTGCCCCTGTGATGCCGCGTGTGTGTTTGCTTGGGCTTGTGAGTTGGCTTTTGCGCGGGCGGGCGCTTCTGCCAAGTCGGGCGCTGCGGCACACGGCATGCAGCGCAGCAAACCGCGCGCCGCCAGCGCGGTAGGCGCTACCGCCATGCGCGCCACCTGCAGATCGGCGCACCCCTGCCGCATGCGGCCCAGCAAGGCCTTGCGCCCGCCAAACAGGCGTTCGCTGGCCTGCACCTCTACCAGCACCGCGCCTTCCAGCACCGTTACCCGGGGGCTGAACTGCAAAGCCCACCAACTCAGGGCTTGCACGTCAGGCGCGGGGGCGGGGCTGTCAAGCGATGGCGAGGGCAGGGTGCTTGCGGCTTCGTCGTGGGGCGGCAGTGCGATCCACAGCATGGGGTACATCCAAAATCAGAACGTCGGTTGGCGGGCGTAGGGGTAGTGGGCCGCGCTGCACGCTGGTCTGTGCAGGCGTAGCAGGAGGTGCGCTGGACTGCGCAGCGCCGCCGCGCACGCCGCTGCCGTGCGCACCGCTGCGCAGCGCCAGCACAGCAGGCAGTTGCGCCGCAATCTGCAAGGGCGTATCCAGCGCAGGGCCTTTGCGTTTGATGATCTGCACCTCCAACTGCTGGCGCTCACCGCTGGCCAAGCGCAGGCGCAGCGGCGCGGCAGACGACTCCTGCGCCGCCTGCACCGGACGAAACGCAAACACCAAACGCGGCTTGCCATTGGCATGGCTGGCACTGGCCAGGTGCAGGCGGCGCAGTTGCTCAGAGCGGGCCTGGGGCAGCCACACCATCAGGGCCGCCACCTCGCGGCAGCGCAGCACCTGCTCGGCCGCCCACAGGCGCTCGGCGGGCTGGCTGGCTTCTACCAAAATAAGGTTGCCGCTAGGCACCCCCATGCTGGCCAACGCCGCCAGATTAGGCCAATGCGGGCTGCCCACCAGCACGATGCGACCCTGCTGCCCACAGGCGCGCAGGGCAGGCAGCAGCAGCCGCCACTCACGCGAGCCCGCCTGGGTCTGCAAAATCTCGATCAGCGCCCCCGTAGGCCAGCCCGCATTGGGCAGCTCGGCGTCCAGCTGCGCAAAGCCCGAGCCCACCGTAGGCTGCTGCGACGGCGCCAGCTCATTGGCGCGCCACACCGCATCCAGATGGGCGAACGTGCCAAGAGCGGGGCTGGCATGGGTAACAGGAAGAGCAAGAGCGAGGGGCGGCATAGAAGCTTTATGATAACTGTTTATTTATACAGTAATATCGAAACTTCTGCAATCTGTGCGGCACGTCAGCAGCACCTGAACATAAAATATGTGCTATGGTTTACGTAGCTGCTCCCGCTATATTCTATTGGGCTACAGACTCATTTGCATCTAAAAAACCAGTCAAAATCGCCGTTTTTAAACCTAACGCAGGCTCAGGGAGATCAAAAATCGACCAAAAACCCAAAATTCAGCGATTTGAGAGCCGTATTTCAGGTACTAATCAGGCTACAGCCCAATAGAATATAGCGGGAGCAGCTACTAAGTTTGTAGTGCTGCAGTACACATATAACGCAAGTCGTCAGCCCCCTTTTTTTAATTCACCACGGTCGCTCCATGCTTGCTGATCGCGAGAGCCGCCTGTCAGCGTGTCTGTGACAGCTGCCGCCGCAAAAGTAGGCAGTGTTGTTCGTTAAGATACAGCGATAACAGGTAACCCCCCTACAAAGCGGCCCCATGAACACCCAAGAAAACCAAAACACCGAGTGGAAGCAGGCGTGGCGTGACGAATACCTGAAGTGGATTTGCGGCTTTGCCAATGCCGAGGGCGGCACGCTGGTGATTGGCAAAAACGACCGAGGTGTGGTGGTGGGCGTGGCCAACGCGACCAAGCTGCTGGAAGACATACCCAACAAGGTTCGGGATATTTTGGGCATTGTGGTGGCGGTTAATCTGCATTCCACCAAAGCGGGGCTGGACTGGCTGGCCATTGAGGTGGATGCCTACCCCAGCCCCATCAGCTACCGGGGTGAATACCACCTGCGCAGCGGCAGCACCAAACAAGAGCTCAAAGGCGCGGCGCTAGACCGTTTTTTGCTGCGCAAGCTGGGGCGGCACTGGGACGGCGTGCCCGTGCCGCATGTGGGCCTGGCTGACCTGGACCCGGCTGCGTTCAAAACCTTTCGCAAGCTGGCTAGCGTGAGCGGGCGGCTGGGTGCGGAGGCACTGGCCGAGAGCGATGCCGAGCTGGTGGATAAGCTGCACCTGAAAGAAGGCCGCTACTTGAAACGGGCGGCTACCTTGCTGTTCCATGCTGACCCAGAAAAATTTACCACGGGTGCTTGCGTGAAGATTGGGTTTTTTCGCACCGATTCAGACTTGCTGTACCACGACGTGATTACGGGCGACCTGTTTACCCAAGTGGACAAAACGCTGGACTTGCTGCTAACCAAATACCTGCGGGCGGGCATTTCGTACAAAGGCACGCAGCGGCTAGAGCGCCTGCCCGTGCCCGAAGCCGCGCTACGCGAGGCGGTGATTAACGCCATTGCCCACAAAGACTATGGTGCGTCCATACCGATACAAATCAGCGTGTACGACCACAAGCTGCTGCTGTGGAACCCCGGCCAGTTGCCGCAAGACTGGTCGCTAGACCGGCTGCTGGCCAAGCACCCGTCGCAGCCGACTAACCCGGACATTGCTAAAACCTTGTTTTTGGCAGGCAAGATTGAGTCGTGGGGGCGGGGGATTGACCTGATACGCAATGCCTGTACAGCGCATGGCAGCCTGGTGCCACAGTTTGCGTGCGATAGCACGGGATTTTGGGTGGAGTTTGGGTTTTTAGCGGTAGAAACTTCGGTAGAAACTTCGGTAGAAACTTCGGTAGAAACGCAGGTGAAAACGCCTATAGAAATTCTAACGCGGCTACAAGCTAATCCGAATATGACCTTGGCGGAGCTGGCAGTTGACATAAAAAGAACACTACGCACGGTAGAGCTTGCCAGTGCGAAGTTGATCAAGGAAGGTAAATTGAAACGCGTCGGCCCGCGCAAAGGCGGCCATTGGGAGGTTTTGACATGAGCACCATAGGCCAAACCGAGCGTGCCACGCAATATCGGGCTGTAGCCCTTTAAAATATTGCGGGAGCAGCTACGGTATCAGGAGCGTTCAGCAAGTGCCTTCAATTCAGCCAGCGCTTTCAAATTCCCCAAACCTTCCTCATATTTGCTGCCCACCATTTTGTCCATGCTAAACACCAAGCCCATCAGCTTGGCTATGAAGGGGCTGGGGCCGAACATGGCCTGGGTGACGCGGGTGCCGCCCGCCTCTTTGCTCAGCACAAACTCCACCGTGTTGTGGGCTTCAAACGGTTTGATGAAATGCAGCTTGAGCACGACGTGGGTGGGCGCGGTGGACTGGGTAATCTCCATGCGGCCGTGGCCTACGTCTTTATTGCCCTGCCACTCGTACACTGCGCCCAGCCCGCTGCCAGCACCGCTGTAACTGCGCTTAAGGGCAGGGTCTAGCTTTTCCCAGGGCGACCAAGGCTCCCACTGGTGCAGGTCGTTGATCAGCGGGAATATTTTCTCGGGCGGCGCTTTGATGGCAACACTGCGCTCCACTCTGAAAGCATTGGGCCGACTGGCGGCATAGATCAGCAGCGCGCCGATGGCGATGGCCAGAATGAGAAAAATAATTTTAAGCATCAAAAATTCCTGAAGCGCATGCCCACGCATGCATGTAGAAAATATATACCGTTTAGGGCTGCAGATCAATAGAATATTGCGGGAGCAGCTATTAAATTTGTAGTATCTCTATTTGCTTTTGCAGGTACTGGCGCTGCGCAGCATGCGGCGTGAGCGTGAGTGCATGGGTGTAGCTTTGCAGTGCAGCGGCACGGTTGCCATGCTTTTGCAGCAGGTAGGCGCGGGCTACGGCCAGGGGCTGGTAGGGGGCCAAGGCGCTGGTTTCGTAGCTGCCGTCCAGCGCAGTCAACAAGGCCAAACCTTGCGCTGCACCATGCGCCTCGCCGGTAGCCACCGCATGGCCCACGTGCGCGCCCAGCGTGGGGGCAATGTGTACCAGCTGCGCATACAACTGGGCGATGCCTTGCCACGGCACTAAGTCGGTGTACAGCCGCTGGCAGTGGGCCGACTGGATAGCGGCTTCGAGCTGGAACGGGCCGGGCAGGCGCTGTCTGGCGGCGTGCCAGAGGATTTGGTTGGCTTGGTCAATACGCGGCTTGTCCCATAGCGCTGTGTCTTGCTGGTGCAGTGGCACAAAGGCCTCTTGGGCCGTGCTGCGCGCCGCTTTGCGCGCCTGACAAAACAGCATGAGGGCTAGCAGGCCTGCGGGCTCGGCTTGGTCGGGCAGCAGCGAGGCCACCAGGTCGGCCAGGTAAATGGCCTCGTCGGCAAAGTCGCTGCTCACCGCATCGTCCCAGGCCACGCCGTAGGCGGCGTAGATGGCCTCCAGCACGTTGTGGATACGCTCTGGCAAGTCGCGCGCCTC
>JAYVDN010000023.1:0-1728 GCA_043749385.1 Polaromonas sp. | reverse complement strand
CCATCCAGCTTGCCAAACCGGCTTGGTTGAAACCTTACCAGTCGCACGGGCTGAGGGTTTAGCCCGCATAGGCAAACCAGAGGTGTAGAGCCATCACTTTAAGGCGTGGAGCCGGATGGAATTTGTGCATCGATACCCAAACGCACCATCCGGTAGCGAATTTGGCGCAAACTGATGCCCAACCGTGCAGCAGCAGCCGTGCGGTTAAAGCTGCACTCCGTCAGTGCCTGGAGCAAAATGGCTTTTTCTTGCGTGTCCAGATGGGATTGCAAATCGCTGGGCATCGCCGTGGGCAGTACGTCAACCGTGGGCTCACTGCTGGCGGCTAATACCATCTCGTCAGTATTTTGGCCCGCATCCAGGCTCAACGCACGCATATCTTCTTCGATCTCCAGCTCAGCACCCTCTGACAAAGCTAAAGAGCGGTGCAGTATATTTTCCAGCTCACGCACATTGCCCGCCAAGGGACAGCGCTGCAAGGTGGCCATCATGGCGGCAGATACGGCGCGTGCTTGCTCACCGCTGTCAGCGGCAATCCGCGCCAACAAGGTTTGGGTCAATTGGGGCAGATCTTCGCGGCGGTCTCGCAGCGCGGGCAAGGCAATCTCAATCACATTGAGTCGGTAATACAGGTCTTGACGAAACAAACCGCGCGCCGCTTGAGCCGCCAAGTCATGGTGGGTAGCGCTGACTATACGCGTATCTACCGACTCCTCCTGGGTGCCACCCAGCGCACGCACACTGCGCTCTTGGATAGCGCGCAGCAGCTTAGCCTGCATGGCCAAAGGCAAGTCGCCAATTTCGTCAAGGAATAAAGTTCCACCATTGGCCGCTTGAAAGTAACCTTCACGATCTTGGGTAGCGCCTGTGTATGCGCCTTTGCGGGCACCAAAAAATTCTGCCTCTAGCAGGGCTTCTGGAATCGCGCCACAGTTGACCGCTACAAAAGGGCCACTAGCGCGGTGGCTGCAAGCGTGTATGGCTTGCGCCACCAACTCTTTGCCTGTGCCAGATTCACCACGCACCAGCACCGGGGCCATGCTGCGGGCTACTTTTTGCACCCGGTCACGCACAGAGCGCATGGCTTGCGAATTTCCCACCATGCGCGCTAAGGCAGCCGGTTGGGGCTGCGCGGTGTCCGTGGTGCTCGCTGCACTTTGGCCAGCCTGTGCCGCCGGCTGAACGCTTGCAGCAACCCCAGCCTGCGCAAAAGCGCGCTCCACGGTGAGCTCTTGGCTGTCGCTTTGCGCAACTTGCACTGGCGCGGCTACGGAATTGGCTGTGGGCGCAGCACTGGATTGCGACGAACGCACTGCCTGGGCCACGACGCTGCGAAACTGCTTTAAATCGACCGGTTTGGTCAAATAGTCAAACGCGCCCGCTTTCAGAGCTTCCACCGCATTTTCAGCCGACCCGTAAGCGGTAATAACCACGCAGCGCTCACTGCGCTGCGCCTGGGACAGAAAACGCAGCACATCCAAGCCCAAGCCGTCTTGCAAACGCATATCAGATATCACGGCATCAAAGCGCTGATGTTGCAGCGCCTCCAAGGCCTGTGCTACCCCCTCAGCAGCATGCACCACATAGCCTTCGCGCACCAAGCTAAATTCATACAAGGTACGCAGGTCCGGCTCGTCGTCGATCACGAGTACTTTGGGACGGTCAATATCAGCAGGTGCGGCCATGGGTTGGATTTTAGAGTGGTCTAGGCAAAGATGGCGGTAAATT
>JAYVDN010000022.1:0-5998 GCA_043749385.1 Polaromonas sp. | reverse complement strand
AGTATTGACATCGACGCATTAAAGAGCTTTGCCAGCAAGTACGTTTGGTGGAAAACGCCCGATGCCGCGCTGGCCATGCCCGAGCGCGTGATAGCCCAGGTGATGAACATCGGCGACTACGATGATGTGCAACTGCTGGCGCACCAAGTATCTGACACCGTGCTGCGGGGCGTGCTTACCCATGCGCAGGCCGGGCAGTTTGGTGCACGCTCGTGGGCGTATTGGCACTACCGGCTAGGGCTGGCCAGCTTAGGCCAAGTGCCGCCACTGCCTACCCGATCGTTTACATGACCGGTGTTTTCACACCTCGCATTGATATTCTGCCTCCCGCGCAGCAACGCCTTTGGCCCGAACTACGGGCCGCAGCCAGCCTTGGCTTTGCGCTGTACGGCGGCACCGCCATCGCCCTTCGCCTGGGGCACCGCATGTCTGTCGATTTTGATTTCTTCAGCGACCAGGCGCTAGACCGTGCCGCGCTGCAAGCGGCATTCCCCTTCATTGCCCAATCCACAGTGTTGCAAGACCAGCCCAACACACTCACCATCAACGTGCCCTATAGCGATGCCGCACACACACATGTCAAAGTCTCCTTCTTTGGAGGCATCGGCATAGGCCGCGTGGGCCAGCCCAGCGTTACCGCCGATGGTGTGCTCCAGGTAGCATCAGTAGCCGACCTGATGGCTACCAAAACCAAAGTCATATTGCAGCGCGCAGAAGCCAAAGACTACCGCGACATCGCTGCCATGGTAGCCGCTGGCCAGAGCCTGCCCCACGGCCTGGCGGCGGCCCGTGCAATGTATGGCCGCAACTTCCAGCCCAGCGAAAGTCTAAAAGCCATGGTGTATTTTGAAGACGGTGACCTGCACACCTTGACACAGAGCGAAAAGGCTTGCCTTGTCAAGGCCGCAAGCATGGTGCGCGATCTACCGGCGGTAGCCATCTTGGCGCGGCCGCTCACTGGCTAGTGAATATTGGTAGCTCTATCAACGAAGAAATCAAACCCCGTCGCGCAGCCTGGTCAACACCGATTTGTCCAAGATGTCTTTTTCTCGGTAGTCGGTTTTGGTTTTTAGCAAGCCATTGATGTTGAGCAACTTGACCGTAACGCCTTGCACGTCCAGCTCGACCATGCAGTCCTGCAAGCCGTCATAGGTGTGGCCGTTAGCAGCAAACAGTAAATCCAGCAGCAGATCATCCGCCACGCGGATGTTTTCTACCTCACCGCCAGCAGGCGGCTCAAACCAAGCCGGGTCAAGATCAACAGACGATGGCAAAAAGCTTAATGCACGGATAATTTTCTCTCCGTTGGCGCGGCTGGGCTTGAGCAACACGTCCACATCCTCAGTGGAGCGCATAAAACCATTGAGGCGAACCGCCTGCCCGCCCACCAGCACATACTGCACGCCCTCTTCTTGAAAGCGCCGCAGCAGCTGCAAGAACAGGTCACTGGGCGGATGGGCAGGTGTGCTCATGGGCGCTAGAAATCAGGCCGCCGTACGACTGTTGAGTTTGGCCGCCTGCACCAGTTGGCGCTCAAAATCCATTTGGTTCATCTGCGCATGCGTAAGCCGCCACACTCCGCGCGGGTGCGGCGTGGTAGCACCGCGCAGCATAGCGTCCAGCACCTTGCCGCGCTGCCACGCCTTTTGCGGGTCTAGCTCAATCTCGCTGCGGTTTTGGTTGCCTACGATTTTCATAAAGGCAGTTTAACGCCAAATGGCCAGAGGCCCATGCCTTAAAGCCTACCCCCACGCAAGCGGACAGAGCTAAAATACTACCAACACAAAAATATCACCATGCAACACCGCCACCTCAACCACCAACACCTCACGCTCGCCGCCATCGACGACGTGATCAGCCGTGGCGGCTGGCAAGACTGGGTAGAGTTGCGCCTGGCAGCACTGAGCGACAGCGCCACCCTGGACAAAGTAGCCCGCGTGTGCCAAGCCCACATCAGTGATGCCTACGCACAGCGCTACCATTTTTGGCACCACTATGCAAAAGCACATAGCAAAGCTGCCTGATTGGGAGCTGGTGCTGTCTGCCGCCGCGCAGCTACAGCACATATTGCCCCAGGCCGTGCTGGTAGGCGGCACAGCCTCTGCCATGCATGCCCAGCACCGATTTTCACGCGATGCCGACCATGTGCTGCCCGACCTGCGATCCAACTTTGACGACGTGTTAGCGCAGCTAGAGTCTGTGGCCGGCTGGAAGACCGCCCGCGTGCAGCGCCCAGTGCAAATACTGGGCAAGCTAGACGGCATAGAAACCGGTGTGCGCCAGCTCATCCGCGATGCACCACTAGAGACCGTGGTGATTGACCATTTGGGCGCACCGATCACCGTGCCCACGGCAGCAGAGATTTTGCGAATCAAAGGCGTGTTGATCCTCAAACGAAACGCCACCCGCGACTATCTGGACTTTATTGCTTTAGCCAAACACATGGGCAACAGCGCCACCGGCTTGGCACTACAGCACTTTGACACCCTGTACCCCCAGCCTAACGGCCAGTCGGCCCTGCAACAACTGCAAGTGCAACTGGCCAACCCCCTGCCCTACGACCTGGACGACATGCTGCCCGGCCTGGCCGAATACAAAGGCCTAGACCCTGCGTGGCACCAGTGGAGCACCGTCAAGGCTGCTTGCGCGGACGTTGCGACGCTGATTTTTGATCAGGTGAGCGGGCTTTAAAATCGGGCACATCCAGCCACCGAACAATGAAGCTGTACTTTAGGGATTAAATTCGGGTAGCGCAGTCACTTAAATGATCAAAATATTTCCATCGACCTTAACCTCATGAACGGCGAACGAACCTCGTCGCCTGCGGGCACTCGATTCCAGCTAACCCTGCTGTTCGTCGATTTATCAAGCTCGACCGCACTCAGCCAAGCGATGGAGCCAGAACATTACATGGAAGTAATGACGGAGCTGCGTACCATCTGGCAACGGGTTGTTGACCAGTATGGCGGTCATCTCATCCGAAGCCAGGGGGATGGCGCCTTGATCGTGTTTGGCTATCCTAAGTCAACAGAGGAAGATGGTCGCCGGGCAGCAGAAGCAGCACTGGAAATTCATGGGCTTGTCGAAAAACTACACCCGACTTTCTTACCCCGCAAGTTCTCCCCATTGCGCATGCATTCAGGCATACATGCTGGAACCGTCCTGATGTCCCCAGGCGACATGGAGCGCGGACGGTTCGATCTGTCTGGAGAAATCCCCAACACTGCCGCGCACTTGGCCGCCGCAGCTGGTCCCGGTCAAATTCTCGCTAGCATGGCAGTGCTCGGTCCGCACGCAAATTACTTTGATATGGAGCCAGTGGTCTGGCGCGGAAACGGTACACCACCCAAAGAACTGCGTGCAGTCGTCCGTCGCAGTGCGGTCCGCAATAGATTCGATGCCACAAAAAAACGAGGGCTCACGCCCTTGGTTGGACGAGAAAGTATCGTCGCGCAGATTGGTCAATTCTTGGTGCCAACCGAAAACGGCACCATACCTACAAACAGGTGCTTGGTTCTTGTCGGCTCCGCTGGCCTGGGAAAAACCCGACTGATCAACGAAACACTTCAGCAGCACGAAAGCCGATCAATCACCTTTTTGTATGGTACGTGTGAAAACGAATCCGCGCCCGAGGCCTTACGACCCTTTGCACATATGCGGCGCAGCTATCTTGGCACCAACACGCCAGAACCCGCAAACCCAGCACAACTGCGAGTGGAAGGTCTCATCAGTTTTTTTGCGTCGATTCCCGAGAAGGACAACTTGGTCGTTATCGTTGACGACTGGCAGTGGGCAGATGATGCCAGCCGCCAATTGGTTGCAGCATTGCTCGCACGAGCCGATGGCCCGAAGTTTCTTCTTGCGACCCGCCCCCAAGACAACGTAGCATCTTGGATACACGGTGCGCCGCACATTAGCCTGGCCCCGCTCTCCCTACCCCAAACTGCTCTTGCAGTGCGTCGGTGGATACCCCACGCCGATCCATTTTTATGCGAAAGCATTCATAACTATTCTGGCGGCGTACCCCTATTCATCGAAGAGCTGTGCCATTCAGCAAATGTCAGTGATTTAAAGAAGACTGTTGGCGGGACAGGAGTCAACCAATCGTGGTTGGGATCATTGGTTGCATCGCGGCTGGCGCGCCTGCCCACCGATCTACAAGAGGTCATCCGCGTGTGCGCGGTCATCGGAAACGCTGTACCGCTTTGGCTGCTGGAGGCGACGGTCGGCCAATTGCCGTCCCTACAAACCTTGGCAGCGCTTGAGGATGCCGACTTTTTATATCCGGTATATCTGAACCAGCGGCTAGTTTCACTACTATTCAAGCATGGGATTACCTGGGAGGCTGTGTACAAGGGAATAGGTTTTCAACAACGTACCCGCCTGCATCTGCAAATTTTGGATGCAATTTTGGTGCACCAAACTCAAGCAGAAAACGACGTGGACTTTACAGTGCTGTTGGCCCACCACAGCCGTGGCGCTGGCCGCTGGACCCAGGCTGCAACTTATTCAGAAGCATCTGGCGACAAGTCAATGGCCGCCTCTGCTCTCGATTTGGCAAATACCCAATACAAAGGTGCACTAGCGGCACTGGATCGTATCCCTGAACTGACCAGAGAGCAGTCGCTGACCTGGTGCAAGATCACCGGAAAACTGGCCTTAACCAGCATTTTTGACCCGTTATGTCTTGGCAACGACGTGTCCACTTTTGAAACTACCGTTCAGATAGCGACTGAGCTGCAGGATACAGCGGCGCTAGCACAAGCCAAATATTGGCTGGGCTACCTTCGATATGGCCTAGGGAACTTGCGCGCTGGAGCAATTGCTGTGAGAGAAGCAATTGACATCGCCCAACAAGCTGCACTGCTCACCCTGGTCGCACCGTTTGAGGCTACGCTGGGGCAAATATTGCTAGCCTCTTGCGAATACGATGAAGGCCTGCCTTTGATAGACAAAGCCTTGCAGGCAAAAAAAATACGTTCAGACGGTCTAAAAGGTAGCGCGGCCATGGGTGCGGCTTACAGCCTAAGCATCAGCGCGTTTGCCTTTGCTGACCGCGGCCAATTTGATACGGCGCACCACAGGTTTGACGAAGCCATTGACTTGCTTGCGGGCACCACACATCCCATAGGCAACTCGGTGCGCAATTTCATTTGTATCTCGTACATATGGCAAGAAAATTGGTCAGCTGCCGAAAAAGTGGCGCAGGAAAGCAAGCAAATTGCAGAGAACAGCCGCACACTACTTCAGCTAGCCTCCAGCCGAGGTCTGCATGATTACATCCAGTGGGCGACGGGAAAAGATAGCGCTGGCCTTGATCGATTTAAAGAAACACTGGTTTGGATGGATGAAAACCAAAGCGGTTTTTACACCTCGCTCTACTTCGGCTTCCTTGCGCACGCTTGCGCGGCAGAGGGCCAGATTAAGGAGGCTCGCAAATACGCTGTTCGCGTAGCCTTACGCCGCGGGGAAGGTGACACTTTAGGCGAGGCCATGGCCTGTAGAGCAATGGCCAAGCTGGCCGCCACCGCTGGTAAACAGGTTTTGGCTATGCGATGGCTGGCGCGCGCAGAAAAATCTGCTGACGCTAGAAAATCTGAACGCGAGCACTACCTCAATAGGCAGTTGCTAGCTGAAATTACTTGAAGGGACAAACAGCGGGAGTTGCAGCGATGCCGGTGCCAGCTATTGCTGTCAACTTATCAATGAGTGCTTGAGCCAGAGCATCGTATCCCTTGTCCGCAGCGTGCAACTCATTTAGCCAGTATTCTTTATATCCATCGGGTTGATTCCTGTATCCGGATTGCTGTTCAAGAATCCCAGTAAGTTTGACGTAGTGAAGTCGTTTAATTTTCAGATCTGAAAAATCGGCACTACTACCTACCACCTGTTTGATTAAGTCATTCAAGTCAGTAATGAGTTTCCTCATGACAGCCAATGCCAAATCACTGTCAATATGTTTCAATTCAAATACCGGTTGTAACCATGGCCCAGCTTT
>JAYVDN010000021.1:0-4050 GCA_043749385.1 Polaromonas sp. | reverse complement strand
GCCACCACCACCACCACCACCGCCACCACCAGTGGCTGCCACGGTAGATCCATCGCCAGCCTACAACGCCAAACTCGCTGCGGCGGTGCAGGCTGTGTTTGAGGTTCCCGCTGCTGCCGCTGCTTTGAACTTTAAGGGCCGCACGCGGGTGGAGTTTAGCTTGCGCGACGGCGTGGTTTCAGCGGCGCGCGTGGTCCAAACCAGCGGCCTGGGCGCAGCCGACCGCGCAGCGCTCAAGGCGGTACAAGCGGCGGCGTACCCAGCGCCGCCCCCCGCACTGCAAGGCAAAGAAAACAGCTACCAAATTTGGGTCGTCTGCCTCTAAGGCAGCCCTATCTACCCCGCACACCTCAAGAAAGACACTCATCGTGCTGACAAAGCTACTATTTACCGGTGCCGCCGTAGGGGCTGTGCTGACCTTGGGCGCTTGTACCAGCGGCCTTAGCACTCAGCCCAGCGTGGCGCCCGACGCAGTGTTTACGCTGCAAGCCGACAACGGGCGCTCAGTCGTGCGCGTCTTGACGCACGCTGCGCTGTGCCCCCCTATTGAATGGGACGGCAAAGCCGCACAGGCCATGACGGTGCGCGCCAGCGCCGCAACCGTACCCATGCGCGCCGATAGCGGACAAAAAGACAGCAAAGCGGCGGCCTTTGATGTGTTGACCTGTGAGTCAGCCTGGCCGGTGGGCGTTACACGCGCCACGGTAGCGGGGCATGAGGTACCAGCACCACGGGCAGACATTAAGCGCATTGTTATCATCGCCGATACCGGCTGTCGAATGAAAGCCTCGGAAGATGCGTTTCAAGATTGCAATGATTCCAAAAAATGGCCCTTTGCTCAGATCGCTCAAAGCGCCGCAGCGAAAAAGCCTGACTTGGTAATCCATATCGGTGACATGCATTACCGCGAAAGTCCGTGCCCGCCCGGTAACGCTGGCTGCGCTGACAGCCCCTGGGGCTACGGCTATGACGCCTGGCGCGCTGATTTTTTTAAACCTGCGCAACCCTTGCTGGCCGCCGCGCCATGGGTGTTTGTACGCGGTAACCATGAGTCGTGCTTTAGAGCGGGGCAAGGTTGGTTCAGATTCATCGACGCGCAGCCGTGGAGCGAGGCGCGCTCTTGCAACGGTCCAGCGCAGGACGCCGATGCTGACTATTCAGAACCTTACGCTGTGCCGATTGCGATGGATACGCAATTAGTGGTGTTTGATTCATCCAAAACCAGCGGCAAAGCCTTTGCGACATCAGACCACGCTTTTGGCAAATACAGCGCGCAGATGCGTACCGTGAACCAACTGACATTGCAAAAACCGCACAGCTTTTTTATGAGCCACCACCCTTTGCTAGCCTACGCACCGGTGAATGATCCCAAAAAGATCAAATTGGGCGGCAACGCGGGCCTGCAGTCGGTTCTGGCTACCCTGAACCCTGAGCGCTTATTCCCCGATGGTGTGAGCGTAGCTATGCATGGACATGTGCACTTATTTGAAGCCATCAGTTTCAAGAGCGCGCACCCTACTTCTCTGGTGATGGGGAACTCAGGGTCAGCAAACGAAGGCTTTGCACCGGCAAAGCTGCCCGTAGACGCCCAACCCTACCCAGGTGCAGTCGTCGAAGACTACGCATCCCAATCTGAGTTTGGATTCGCGACCTTAGACCGTCAAGGGGCGGGCGCGCCCAGTGACTGGGTATTGACGGAGTACGACGTTGCCGGGCAAGCCAAAATTCGCTGCCAGATCCTTAATGGAAAAAGCCGTTGCCAAGCTGTCAACTGATAAGTTGGCACCGTTTAAATGAGGCTGTAGGCCTTTAGAATATGGCGGGAGAAGCTATTAAATTTGCAGCATTCCTGATTCACCAAAATCATGACAAACAGCTTTAAGGTTGGGTAATGATTTGCACAACGGTGTGCAATGCCGATTCGAATATTTGATCTATTGGTATGCGTTGCAACTCTGTTGCTTTCGTTGCTTGTCCCGCTGGCAGTCCGACTATCGCAGTCAACTGCGACGCACTCACCAGTTGGTCTGAGCCTGCTGGGCTCGCAACGGCCATACCCACTAGCCTGCCCATATTGTCAAACACCGGGCCACCTCGCGGGCCTTTGCCAAGGGTAATGCCCAGTGCCCGGGTTTTGCCGTCAGGCGAGGGCTCACCCAAAATGCCTGTGCTTAATACTGGCCATTGAGGGATGGCATTGGGCGATGGGCTGTATTCCACAGCGAAAGCCACACTGCCTGGAAAGGCATCTTTTGCCGGCAAGGTCAGCGGTGTGTCCATCGGCAAAACGCGATGCAGAGTAAGGGCGGCTAAATTGAGCTGTGGGTATTTCTTTTCTAGTTGCGCCAGGACTAGCTGGCCTAGCCCATTGCGTACCCACAGGCGACGGGATGCACCCAGTGTGGTGAGTGGGACTAACACGCGCTTGCCGTGATCGAACAGTACGCCCGATCCTGTTACGCGCGCGTTGGCGGGTAATCCGGTCAGCGGCCCATAGGGTGCCATCCTGACTGGGGCTTGCAAAAGCAGGCCGTTGGCCAGCGGGTGGCCAGATTGCAACTGAATCTGAGCAGCCAGGAGCAGGGGTTGGTTTGGCGAGCGCGTCAGCGCATCGGTGAGCATGCGTTTGGCAGCTGCCTCTTGCCCACCTATGTGGAGTAGCCATGCGTACAAGGCTGCACCACCCGCCACGTCCAAATGCGCACCAGCAGTGTGTGCGCCAAAGGCCAAGGCTCGGCGGTACTGCCCCCCCTGCATATGGGTTCTCACCAAGCCCATTTCCGTATCTGCCGCATGTGAAATCAGGGCCGCGCGTTCAAAAGCCTGCTGCGCGGCGGCGACATCGTTGTGGACCAATGCCGCTTCAGCATGGGTCAACAATTGGGTGCGCTCTAGTAGGCGCGAGGGGGACAGCAGGGCTTGCGTCGATGCACTGCTTGCGGCTGCAGACGCAACCCTCTGCCGCGATTGCTCCATGAGTAACTGTAACTTTTGGAGACTGGCTGCATCTGGCCCATCAGCAAAGCTGGCACCATAAAAGAAGGTGCAAGCTACCGCGGCAATCAGGCGGGCGCGTTGTCCATGGGTCATGGGTTCGGGTTGGTTCCACCAGGGCAGCTTGTCCCGCCCACACGGCTGATCCGTGCGGTGCCGCCATCATCGGCTACCGTTGTGGGGTTATAGGGCGCGGCAGGTGCTTTGTATCTGCCCAGAAAGGCCGACAACGCGTCAACGTCTTGCGCACCACCCAGCAAGTTGGTACCTTTTAAGAAAGTGGAGTAACCGTCCCCACCTGTGGCCATAAAGTTGTTCACAGTCACGCGGAAGGTTTTGGTCGGGTTGACTACGACGCCCGCTGCGTTGACGATGGTCTCAGTCACGCCACCCGTGGTTAAGGTGACTTTGCTGATGCGCGCATCGCAGGCCTTGGCACCATCCCATTCGTATTTGAAGCCCGCAGAGGGAATCATGAAACGCGTGGCAGTGGTGGATTGGCCACGGCAGCCCACAAACTGTTCTTCCAAAACATCCTTGAGGTTTTGTGCAGTCAGTGACATGGTGACCAGGCTATTGCCAAACGGCTGTGCAGTGAAGACTTCACCGTAGGTCACGTTGCCATCTCCCTCGCCCGCCGTGCTGGATGGGAAGGTGAACGCTGCGCGCACACCACCGCCGTTCATGAGGCCGATCACTGCCTGGCCAAACCCAGCTGCCTTCGTCGCGTTAAGCTGCGCATCCGCTATCAGGTTGCCGGCGGGCATATTGCAAGCGGTGTCGCGTGCGGTGGGCAAGGCCGTAGAGATCGCGCCCAGCACCACGTTGGCTACGGGCGATACCAGCCCGCTATAGGCTTTGACGATGTTGCTCACGGTAGCGTGAGCGGGCAAAGTTGCATCGTTGCGCGTAACCAAGCGATTTGTCGCTGTGATTGTGGTGATGTCTTTGGTGGCAGGGTCAATCGTCACATCCATGTCGGTCAGCACGCGGCCAAAGGCGCTGGAACTGGTGACAGAGATATTGCGGCCTTTGCTGTTGGGTAGCTTGCAGTTG
>JAYVDN010000020.1:0-17157 GCA_043749385.1 Polaromonas sp. | reverse complement strand
GCCCACGACCACGACCATTTGTTTTTGCTGGGCAGCATGAAGTCCGATGCGCGGGTGGCCACTTTTCTGCTCAACCTGCTAACCCGATTGCATGCGCGCGGTCAGGCTCCCAACGAGCTGCTGCTGCGCATGACGCGCGAAGACATTGGCAGCTATTTGGGCTTGACGATAGAGACCATCAGCCGCACCTTGTCCAAGCTGGCTAAAAACGGGGTGATTGCTGTCGATCAACGCCATGTTCGCGTGCTGCAACCCGACGCGCTGCACTATTTGGCCGAGCATGAGGATGCCGCCGCATGCAAGCAACCGGTGTTGCCCTCCCACGCCGCGCACCACACACTAGCTTGATGTAAATCAATACGCCAGGCCCATACCCCGCTTAAGCTAGAAGCTCAATGGCTAAGGAGTCTTCCATGTACGAACGAATTTTGATATGCACAGACGGCTCGCCGCTGTCGCACGCAGCCGAGCACGCAGGCATTCTATTGGCTGCTGCGCTGGATGCCGAAGCGGTGGCCTACACCGTAGTGCCCCACCAACCGCATTGGAACGGCGAAGCTGGCAAGGTGATGACACATGCTGAAGTGACCCAGCTTGAAAATGAACTGTCACAAGCTGCGCAGTCTATCGTTGATTCGGTACAGGAACAAGGACATAGACGCGATGTCAAGACTATCGCAGTCACTGGGCGTGGTGCAGTAGCAGAAAGCATCATTCACGCCGCTAAAAAGTACCACTGCGACTTGATTATTATGGCCTCACACGGCCGCAAAGGTATTAAGCGTTTGCTGCTGGGCAGCGAGACGATGGATGTACTGACACATTCGCACATTCCCGTTTTAGTACTGAGGTAACACACCATGAAAATACTATTTGCCGCCGACGGGAGCAGCCATACCAAAAAGGCCTTGGCATTTTTGGTTACCCATGAGGCCTTGCTCGACGCAACCAGCGAACTGCACGTGCTCAATGTGCAGACTAACCTGCCGCCCCGTGTGAAAACCGTGGCTGGCCGCGAGTTGGTGGATAACTACTACCTGAGCGAGGCAGAAAAAGTGCTCAAACCCATTCGCAAATTTTTAGACCAGCATCGCATCAACTACCGTGCTGACTGGGTCGCAGGCAACGCGGCTGTGGACATTTTGAAAGCGGCCAAAAAAGACAAGGCCCATATGATCGTCATGGGCACCCACGGCCACGGCGTGCTGGGGCGCATACTGATGGGCTCGGTGGCGCAGCGCGTAGTGGCCGAGGCCGATACACCCGTTCTATTGGTTCAGTAAGTTTGCGGCATTGACCGTGCTGTGAATGGCCATGAGCTAGCCTGAAAACACCGGTAATTGGCAGGGCGAACCACCAGGAGTCCACATGAACGAACGCATTTCCCA
This sequence comes from Polaromonas sp., assembly GCA_043749385.1. Classification (GTDB taxonomy): domain Bacteria; phylum Pseudomonadota; class Gammaproteobacteria; order Burkholderiales; family Burkholderiaceae_C; genus JAAFIP01. The sequence continues at coordinate 15,769 of JAYVDN010000020.1, read as the reverse complement.
ACTGGTGGCCCAAATGGCTGCGTTAGAGGATGAGTTGCGCACCGCACTGCATGCGCAGGAAAGCCGCATATTCTTTCAAATCAAGGGCAAGCGCGTGGAGTTTGAGCAATCTGTCAAAGTTGCGCACCGCAAACTTAAAAAGAACGTCTTTCGCTGGCTGGTAACTAACCGGCCACAAAACCTGATCACCGGGCCGATCATCTACGGCATGGCACTGCCCATGCTGCTGCTGGACTTGCTGGTCACCGTATACCAATGGACCTGCTTTCCGATTTACGGCATTCAGAAGGTGCGGCGGTCCGACTATATGGTGTTTGACCGCCATCATTTGAATTTTCTCAATGTCATCGAAAAATTCCACTGCACGTACTGTGAGTACGGCAATGGCCTGATGGCTTACATGGCAGAAATTTTAGCGCGCACCGAGGAGTATTTTTGCCCGATCAAGCATGCCCACAAGGTACTGGGCACGCACGCGCGCTACAAGCATTTCTTGAACTACGGCGACGCGCAGGACTATGAAAAAAAGCTGGAGAGTTATCGTGTAGCCCTAGGTAAATTGAAGTGAATTTTTGAAGTCCTATCCCTGCAACTTGATTTTTATGGAGGTATCGATGTTTAAACATATTCTTCTGGCGACCGACGGCTCCAGCGCGTCTGATCACGCAGCCACCATGGCGATCGGCCTGGCCCGCACGCATGGTGCAAAACTGATGGTGGTGTATGTGGTGGACCCCTACCCGTATCTAAGTATGGGAGAGTCCAACCCGTATGGCTTTCAGGCCTACATGGGTGCGGCGCAAAAGCAGGCCGCCCAGGTGCATGCCAAAGTCAATGCACTCTGTATGCAAGCTCAACCTCCGGTGGAAATGCAGGCCCGCCTCATAGAGGAAGTCACTCCCGCGATGGGCATCGTGCAAACCGCCAATACCGAGGGCGCTGATTTGATCGTATTGGGCTCGCATGGGCGTAGCGGTATCGCGCGCTTGATGCTGGGCAGCGTAGCAAACAAGGTGGTGGCCGAATCAGCCGTGCCTGTATTGATAGTGCGCTAAACCATTGCCACGCCGTACGTCGCGCGCTAGCCCTACCGGCGCTTGCGAGTACGCCATAGCCAAAGCGCTGCGATGGTCAACGCAGTGTAGTTCAGCACCATAAACCAGGGTCTATTCCAGGCGATACCGTCAAAGCCCCGCTGGGTAATGGGGTAGAACACGGGGGCGGGATAGAAATCGACTGAATGGGTGAAGATATCGATCACGATATGAGACCACCAGCCCAGCAGCGGTATCCACAGCGCGCCCCGTACCCACCACGCACATAACGTAACACTGCCCGCGACTATGGCGCTGTGCAAGGTGCAGTGCAAGTGGTGCGACCACGAGGCAACCGCGGGAGGCATCACGGGATCCTGCCCTGGCAAGGCTAACGCGTAGCGCCATAAATCTGCGAAAGAACCATCGCCCCATAATCCCCAACCCAATATGGGAAGCATATGCCCAAGGTCGGGCATCACGGCCAGCACCACGGTAGTTGCAGCAGTGCCCGGCGCCATACGCCACCTGGCGTTGGCTGCCGCTAGTCCAACGCTAGCCCACAGACCGTGCGCGAGGATGTCCATGGTGCTAGGTGGCCACGGCAGGCAGAGGTAGCCTGTGCAGCCTGGGGTGCCTGGTAACAGTCACGGGGGTGCGGATGGTCATATGGATCCCAAGTTTATTGACTTCTCGCGCTGACTCGTTGATATAGATCAAACCCCAAGCAACCCGCCGCGCATAACCTTGAGGCTTCATTATCTTAAGGAGATCGCCATGTATGAACGAATTTTGATCACTACTGATGGTACCGCGCTGTCCAAAAAAGCCGTTGAGGCTGGCCTGACCCTGGCGGCAAAACTGGATGCCGAGGTTTTTGCCTACATGGCTGTGCCGCGTTACCCAAGTTTGTACTTTGAGGGTGCTGTCGTGCTTACCCCAGCAGAGACGACGCGCATTGAGAAAGACTGGACGCAGCAAGCCCAATCGGTAGTAGATGCGGTGCGAGACCAGGCCACTGCGAAGCATGTCAAGGCTACGGCCCTCATTGGCCATGGAGAAGTAGCGCAAGGCATTATCAGTGCGGCCAAAAAACATAAGTGCGATGTGATTGTGATGGCATCGCATGGGCGAAAAGGCATATCTCGCCTGCTTCTGGGCAGCGAAACGCTGGATGTGCTGACACACTCGCACCTGCCTGTGCTGGTGCTGCGCTAAGCCGGATTAGCGGGGCTTCAGTGTCCCTTGCGCCAGGTAGCCCATACCGCACTGTGTACTCTGCCGCTCAAACGTGCTGCAATGGCTTTGCACGATGTCCCAGGGAGCCCACAGCTCGCTGGCTTTGGCGTTGTAGGGGCGGTTTTTAGACCAAGCCAGCAGATTGAGCGGCCCTGTCCACCACGGGAAGAACTTCATGCCCGCCATGGCAATGCGTGCGCCCGGCTTGGCCTGCTGCACGATGCGCTCTACAGCTTCAGGCGTGCGCGAGATGTCGTGCACATAGTTAAACAAAATGGCATCTACCTTTTGGGGCAGAGTAACGGTCTCAGCGCTGGCGCACTGATGCCACACATTGGGCCAGCCGGCACGCTCTACCCGGGCCTTTGCTTGTGCAAACATCTCGGGGCTTTGCTCAAACGCCAGCACACGCCCGGTGGGGCCCACGGCCTGCAGCAGCAGCTCGTAGCTTAGGCCCGTCCCCGCGCCCACATCCAGCACCACGTCACCGGCTTGCAGGCCCAGCATGGCGATGGCGCGCCTTCGCAGCGGCATAGTGAATTCGGCAGACGCGTCGTAGCGCGCCGCTTTTTCACGGTATTTGCGGATGGATATTTCGTTATCGGGTGTAAGAGACATGGAGGGATCGAAGACAATCATTGAATTGCTTGTACATTGTCGACCATCTTGCTCAAAACCTTACTCACCTTCACCCCTAGCCTGAACCAGGCCTGGGCTTTGCTGTCTGTGGCCATCGCTTTTGAGGTGGTGGGCACCACCTGCATGAAGCTGTCGCACGGCTTTACCAACCTGCTGCCCTCGGTGATGATGTTTGTCTTTTACGGGCTGGCGTTCTCGTGCAACACCTTTGCCACCAAAACGCTGGATTTGAGTATTACCTACGCGGTATGGTCAGGGGTGGGTACCGTAGCCACAGCCATTATTGGCATTTACTTTTTCAAAGAACCCGGCACAACGCTCAAGCTGGTGAGCATCACGCTGATTTTGATCGGCGTGATGGGCTTGCACAGTGCCGCGCGCACTCAGGCTGGAGGCTAAAGTCAAAGCGACAGCCTTAATAGCTGTTGGTGGTTTTGACTTGGCCTAGGAGCGCATCTTTGAGCAAGTGGTCAGCAGGTGACTGGCCCAGCCAAATTTTCAGCACCATAGCAAAAAATTCAGCGTCACCTACCGGAGCGCCTTGTATTTTGCCATCGATGTAAAAGCTGGTGCCTTTGCCCGGCACAAAATCCATACTGAAAGTGTCACCAGACAGCAACTTTTTGCGTGCAGAGAAAATATCAATCAAACGGCCCATCGCTGCGGTATGCTTCCTGACTACATCGGGGGGTGAATTATCCTTCATGCCGCGAATAAACAGCAAGCCCAAGTCGGTACTGGGCAACTCTCGTAATGCAGTGAACTGCAAACGCTTGGGTCCTGCAAGCGCAATGGCATCTTGCGCCGCGCTCACCTTGCGCGTGGTGTACATGGCCATGTCATACACCTTGAAAACAGCCTTGAAACGGGTACCACTGCCGTTGAGCACCAAGGGCACGCTATCTACCTGTACGTTCGGGGCAAAATCGCTGTTACTCTGGGCCAATACGGTGCCACTGGTGGCGCAGAGCAGGCATGCAAGGAGCGAAAAAACTCGCACGGATTGAGATAGTGAAAACATAGTTATTCTGCTAAAAAGATGGAGGGTGGTGTATTCTTCGCGCTTGCCAGTTTTCCTGGTGGGAATCCCACAAGCACTTGGAAACAAGGATAACTATTTAGCTGCAAACAAACCGTGATATTGCGCACGCAAAAGGTTTTTTTGCACTTTGCCCATCGTATTGCGCGGTAGCTCGCTGACAATTTCGCAGCGCTTTGGAATCTTGAAATTGGCCAGTTGCGACTTGAGTGCAGCAAGGATCGCATCGGCCTTCAATACTGCGCCGGGTTTGGCGATAACGACAGCTATGCCTACCTCGCCAAAGTCCGGGTGCGGCACCCCCACCAGGGCGCTCTCGGCCACACCGGGCATGTCGTTGATATAGCCTTCGATCTCAGCCGGATAGACGTTGTAGCCGCCGCTGATGATGAGGTCTTTGCTGCGGCCGACGATGTGCACGTAGCCGCGTTCATCTACTTTGCCCACGTCGCCGGTTTTAAAGAACCCGTCAGAGGTGAATTCTTCTGCCGTCTTCTCGGGCATACGCCAGTAGCCTGCAAACACGTTGGGGCCTTTGACCTGGATAGCGCCGATGTCGTTGGTTTTGAGCGGCTGCTTGGCGTCACCACAAATGCGAAGATATACGCCAGGCAGCGGAAAGCCCACAGTAGCAGCGCGGCGTTCGCTTTGATTTTTGTAGCGCGTATCGCTTGCATACGGGTTGGAAGTGAGCATCACCGTCTCGCTCATACCGTAGCGCTCCAAAATGACGTGGCTGGTTTGTTCCTGCCACGCCTCAAAGGTTTCTTTCAGCAGGGGGGCTGATCCTGCGATAAAGAGGCGCATGTTTCTAACCGCCTGTTTATTCAAAGAAGACTCGGCCAGCATGCGCACGTACAAGGTGGGCACCCCCATGAATACGGTGGCACGGGGCATGCACTGGATGACCTGCTGCGGGTCAAACTTATTCAACCACAGCATTTTGCTGCCGTTGAGCAAGGCACCGTGGATGGCGACAAACAGGCCGTGCACATGGAAGATGGGCAGTGCGTGGATGAGTACGTCATCCCCCTTCCAGCCCCAATAGTCTTTGAGTGTGAGGGCGTTAGACAGCATATTACCGTGGCTGAGCATGGCCCCTTTGCTACGGCCGGTGGTGCCACTGGTGTACAGGATGGCCGCCAAGTCTTCCTCTTTGCTCACTGCGCAGCTATGCTTGTCAGAGCAGTGTGCAGCCCGCTCCAGCAAGCTGCCGGTGCGGTCATCGTCCAGCGTAAAGACGTTCTGCGTGCCACTTTGGAAAGCGATCTTGCTTACCCAGCCAAAGTTTTTGCTGCTGCACACCACCACAGCAGGCTCTGCATTGGTGATGAAGTACTCGATTTCGCCGCTTTGGTAAGCGGTGTTGAGCGGCAAAAACACGTAGCCTGAACGCAAAGTGGCCAAGTACAGGGCCATGGCTTCGACGGATTTTTCTACCTGCACTGCAATGCGTGCGCCTTGGGGTAGCTTGAGCGAGACGAGCAGGTTGGCCATCATGGCGCTGGCGCGGTCCAGGTCGCGCCAGGAATAGTGCAAGCTGGGGGTATTGGGCGCGATGGTTTCTACCGCGACAGAATCCAAATCAGCGGGGAAATTGGCCCGCAGGTGGGCATACAGATTGGCGTTGTTCATCGTTGTCTCTTGGTTTTATAGGGTCAATGATCAAAATTTGGCGCTGCGCTTTTCCAGGAAAGCGGTGATGCCTTCTCTATGTTCTGCGCTGCTGGCATAGGCGTAGGGGCTCTCTTTATCCACTACGGTATTTACAGCTGCTCCCGCGATATTCCATTGGGCTGCCGGCGAATTTAGCTTACAAAATTGCCGCAAAACCTGCTTGTTCAAGCGCGCAGCCTGAGGGCTGAGGGCGCAGACGCGCTGCGCGGTAGCCAGTGCCTCGATGGCCACCGCTTCGTCGGCGACTATGCGCTGCACAAAGCCGCGCTCCGCCATCTGCTCAGCGCTGAAGCTGCGCGCCTCCAGCAGCATCTCGCGCACCGTGGCCTCGCCAGCGGCGTGCAGCACGATGGCCAGCTCCTGCGGTGCCATGGGCATGCCCAGCTTGGCAATGGGCGCGCCAAAAGTAGCGCCTTGCCCGGCAATACGAATATCGCAACACGCAGCGATTTCCAGCCCGCCGCCCATGCAGTTGCCCTCGATTTGCGCGATCAGCGGCGTATCGCAGGCCAGCAAAGCATGCAGCGCGGGGGCTACCTCGTCCTCATGGAAAGCGCGCAGGGTGGCCTCCTCAAAGCGAAACTCAGGGTATTCCGAAATATCACCCCCAGCGCAAAAATGCCCTGCTGCGCCTTGGATAATAATGCACCTAATCGGGCTGTAGCCCAATGAAATATCGCGGGAGCAGCTATTATTTTCAGAGCTCTTCAGAGACTCCACCGCAGCGCGTAGCTCGCGCCACATGGCACGCTGCATGGCGTTGCGGCGCGCCGGGTTGCGCAGTGTGATGGTGGCAACCGCCCCATCTACCCGCAGTTCAATCAAGCTTGGCACCCGAGGCTTTGACCACCGCCGCCCAGCGCTTGATGTCGGCAGCCAAGAACGCGGCAAATTGCGCGGGCGTGCTGTTGGGAAAGTCTGCACCCTGGTTGGCCCACACGGCTTTGAGCTCGTCGCTGCCAATGGCTTTGCGGAATTCTTCGGTAGCGCGGGCTTGCACGTCCGCGGGCATGCCCTTGCTGCCCCATACGCCGTACCAGGTGGTAACGGTGTAGTCTGGCAGGCCCAGCTCGCCTGCGCAAGGCACATCGGGAAAAGCGGGGTTGCGTTTAGGGCCAGACACCATCAGTGCCTTGACCCGGCCACCTTTAATATGGGTAGCTGATGAACCCAGGCCGTCAAACATCATGTCTACCTGGCCTGCAATCAGGTCTTGCAGCGCCGGGCCCGCGCCACGGTAGGGAATATGGGTGATGAAGGTGCCTGTTTGCAGCTTGAACAGCTCACCTGCCAAATGGTGCGATGTGCCGCCGCCTGCCGAGCCGTAGTTGAGCTTGCCTGGGTTCTTTTTCACAAACTCCAAGAACTCTTTGAAGTTATTGGCAGGGATTTTTTTAGGATTCACTACCAGCACCTGCGGCACTACGGCAGCCAGCACCAAAGGCACCAAGTCTGTTTCGATGTTGTAGTCCAGCTTGGGGTACATGCTGGGGGCAATAGCGTGGTGCACAGCGCCCATAAAGTAGCTGTAGCCGTCGTTGGCTGCCTTGGCCGCTACCGATGCGCCCAAGGTACCGCCTGCGCCGCCTTTGTTGTCAATGATGAGCTGCTTGCCGGTGTTCTTGGCAAATTGCGCGCTCAAGGGGCGTGCAAAAGCATCGGTACCACCGCCAGCGGGGAACGGCACCACCATGGTCACGGGCTTGGCTGGCCAGGCAGATTGGGCGTAAACAGCTACGCCAGGCATAGCAGCCAGGGCAGCGGTAGCTTGCACAAAGGTGCGCCGATTGGGCATGGAAAATTGCTTCATGTTGTCTCCTAAAGATATTAAATTAACTTCTCTACTTCACTCGAAACCGGTATCTTGCCCTGTGCAAGCATGTGCCTGCATTTGTCCAGTCTTTTCAGATCGTACAAATAGTTCACCATCAGGCCATAGGACTGCTTGATGCCTTTGGTGCTTACATCACCCTCCCAGTTCAGCCGCTCTATGCGTGCGCCGTTACCCAAATGAAAACGCGCCACGGCATCTATCGGTGCACCATCGACTAACTCACGGCTTAAATAATGCGCCGCGCAGCGCAGCAGCATTTGGCGAATGGGTGATTTCGCGTCTAGCTGCAGTGCTCGGTCAGCGGCAGCCAAAAAGTGTTCTGCGGCTGGTGGCTCAAAACCCACGGCGCGGCCAAGCTCTTGTCGGTGTTTGTCGTCCAAGTTTTCCAGCATAGTGGCAGCGTTTTTGACTAGCCATGCGCGAAAACCCGGTATCGGGGACAGTGTGGCAAATGTTTTAAGCTGGGGAAATTCTGTTTTAAGCGTTTCCACTACATTTTTAATCAGCGAGTCTCCAAAGCTCACCCCGCGCAGTCCCGCTTGGGTGTTGCTGATGGAGTAAAAAATAGCCGTGGTGGCCTTCTTCAAATCCGCCATGGCGGCTGACTCGTCAAGCAGCGGCGGAATGCTGTGCGCAATCTCGTCCAGCAACGCCACTTCTACAAAAATCAAAGGCTCGTCAGGCAAGCGTGGGTGAAAAAACCCGTAACAACGCCGGTCACTGTCCAAGCGGTTTTTCAAATCCGCCCAGCTCTTGATGTCGTGCACTGCTTCATAGAGGATGAGCTTTTCAATCATTGACGCGGGAGAATCCCAACTGATGCGGCGCAGCTCCAAAAACCCGATATCGAACCAGGTGGAGAACATGTACTCCATCTCCACGTCCAGGGCTTGCAGGCGCTTGTCTGATCTGAGGTGCGGCAACATCTGCGCGCGCATGTCTACCAAAAACCGAATACCTTCTGGAAACACGCTAAAGCGCTGCAACAGCCTGCGCCGGGGTGACACGGTGGCTTTGCGCAAGCGCACTTCAGCGGCAGCCTCGTCTGCAGTACCTACGCAAGCCAGGTATTTGGCCTGCGCGGCTTTGACCACCTCTGGGTTGGCCATAAATTGCTCGCTCATCAACAGCCAGCAGTCGCGCCGCTGCTCTGGCGTAGCCTGGGCGTACCAACCGGCCACACCTTGGGCCCGTCTGCCGCCCTCTACCTCGCTGACGCGCGGGTCGACAATGGCTTGCAGCTCTTCCAGCGTGCGACGCAGTACGCGGGGCGACAGCGCCTCTTCTTTGTGGCGCAGGGTGCCGTCCAGCCGCTCGCGGGTGCTGCGGCGCTGGGCAGTTTTGGCATCGTTGTCGCTTTGCTCCAGCGCTCTGCTGGCGCGAAACTTGGGCGGCTTGTCTATTGCGGTGTCTGCGCCAGGCGTAGTTTTGGCCGCAGGGCGAAAGCGCGATACATTGCGGGCGATCCAGCTAGGTGTGCTCATGGTCCGCTCTTAGACCACCAGGAGTGTGCGCTGCGCATGCGCTGGCGCGCCCGCAAAGATGCGCTCACGCGGTTGCGCGGCGACTTCCATGGGCGGAGATTTTTGGACGGTATGCATGGGGGTCATTGTCGGTAATTATGGACAAATACGGAGCAGTGATAACACGTACTGCTTCGTTAGGTCATACCATCTACGCTACAACAACTATAGCGTTTTCCGCCATATTTAAAAAGGGTTGCAGTCTTATTTGCATCTGAAAACAGGCCTTGATTTTTTGCGCAATCAGCGCGGCGGGTTTTGCATTTCAGCAGGTCCGCCTTATCTCTTACTCTGGCTCTGCGCCCAGAGCCACAACCCTGCTCCGCCCAACATCATAGGCACGCACAGCCACTGCCCCATGGTCATGCCCAAGCTGAGAAAACCAAGGTGCGCATCCGGCTCACGGAAGAATTCGGCGATGAAGCGGAAAAGTCCATACAGCACTAAGAAAACTGCGGAAACCTGCCCCGGTTTGCGCTCTTTGCGTGCGTACAACCACAACAAAATAAACAGCAACAAGCCCTCCATCAGCATTTGGTATACCTGCGACGGATGGCGCGGTGCGTCACCCGCGCCTCTGAAAACCATGCCCCACGGCAGTGATGGATCAGCCACGCGGCCCCACAACTCGCCGTTGATGAAATTACCCACTCTGCCCATCATCAAACCCGTAGGGACGCATGGTGCTACAAAGTCAGCCACTTGCAGCAGTGGGCGCTTGCGCGACCACGCAAACCAAACTTCAGCAACCACCACACCCAAAAGACCACCATGAAAGCTCATGCCGCCCTGCCAGACGTAAAAAATCTCCAGTGGGTGCGCGGCGTAATACGCGGGCTTGTAAAACAGGCAGTAGCCAATACGCCCACCCAGCACCACGCCCATCACACCGAGAAACAAAATATCTTCCACATCTTTGCGACTCCAGGCACCTACACCCGAGATCGAAGCAAACGGCTCGTGCTTTAAGCGGCGAATACCAAGAAACATAAACAGCGCAAAGGCGGCCAGATAGGTCAAACCATACCAGTGGACGGCCAAGGGGCCAAGTTGCAGCGCGACGGGGTTGATTTGCGGGTGGATAAGCATGGGTGCATTGTGCCGCAATTACCCCAGCTGTTAGGGAAAGCGCCATTGGCTATAGAAAGGGCTGCGTACATCATGGACTGCATGAACTCACAGACCAAAATTTGCGTCATTGGCGCTGGCCCCAGTGGCATTGCCGCCGCCAAAAACTGCCTGGCCGTTGGCCTGGATGTCACGGTGTTTGAAAAGAACACCAAGGTGGGCGGCAACTGGGTGTTTAACGCCAGCACCGGCCACAGCAGGGTGAACGAGAACACCCACATCATCAGCAGCCGCGCCTGGAGCGAGTATGAGGACTACCCCATGCCCGCACACTACCCGGCCTACCCGCACCACAGCCAATTGCAGGCCTATTTTGAGAGCTATTCCAGGCATTTTGGCGTGATGCCCTGCATCAAGTTTGGGCACACCATCACCCATGTGGAACGCAATGCAGACGGCAGCTGGCGAGTCGATTACACCGACGCGCAAGGCGCTGAGCAGCGCGAACAGTTCACCCACCTGATGGTCGCCAATGGCCACCACTGGAACCCGCGCTGGCCTGAAATACCGGGCCGGTTCAATGGCCAGTACATCCACTCGCACGACTTTAAAGGCGTGAACGACGCCTGGCGCGGCAAGCGCGTGCTGGTGATAGGCGGTGGCAACTCGGCCTGCGATGTGGCGGTAGAGGCAGCGCGTGTAGCCAGCGCGGTGGGCTTGAGCATGCGCAGCCCGCAGTGGTTCGTGCCGAAATTCATCTTTGGCAAACCATCGGATGAGTTTGCCTCTGGCACCGCCTGGTTGCCCACCTGGTTTCGGCAATACAGCTTTAAATACCTGCTGCAACTTTTGCAGGGCAGCTACCGAGACATGGGCTTGCCGGTCAATACCCGCCCCCCGCTGCACCAGCACCCTACCCTGAACAGCGACTTGATCGACTACATTCGCCACGGCCGTATTGCGCCGCGTGGTGGTATTGCGCAATTTGATGGTGATGCCGTGGTGTTCAAAGACGGCACACGCGAGCTGTACGACACTGTGGTGGCCTGTACCGGCTTCTACATCACCTTGCCATTTTTCAACAAAGACTTCATCGACTTCACCCATGTAGATAAAACCCCGCTGTATTTGAAGATGCTGCACGCGCAGTATCCCAATCTATATTTCATTGGCCTATTTCAGCCGCTGGGCTGTATTTGGCCCATGGCCGACATGCAGGCGAGGCTGGCGGTGAAAGAAATTCAAGGTCTATGGCAACGCCCAGCAGACATGCCAGTTGCCATACAACATGAGATGAACCACCCCCACTTCGACTTTGACCGCGCCCCGCGCCACAGCACCGAGGTGGACTACCACCAGTTTCGCCAAGAACTCAAAGCCCAGTTAACCAAGGCGGGCGTAGATATTGGCAAACCGCCCGCACTGCGGCGCGCAGGGGTGCAAAGACCTTTGGTCTTACCGGCTTGAATAATAATACAGTGTACACTGTATTATTTCGTGTACACTACGTACTAATGAAAAACATCACCTTCAGCGCTGACGACAGCCTCATCGCCCAGGCACGAGGTCTGGCACAGTTGCGCGGGACTACGCTGAATGAAGAGTTTCGTCAGTGGCTGCAAAGCTATGCCGCTGCGCAAGGGCAGGATCTGAAAAAAGCGCAGACACGCAGTTTGCTAGACCAACTGACCACGCCCAGCCCCGGCAAACCTCTGGTGCCTGCGACCTACGTCTACACCCCAGCGCACCAACGCCCTCCCGTGCGTGAGGATCTGTCTGAGCGCGAGCAGCGCATGCTGGCAAGGCTAGACGGTGGCACAGCGCCAGGCGGCGCGACGTGAGCGAACGCGGCCAAAGCGGCGAACGTTTCTTTCTGGACACCAACATCGCTGTCTATTGCTTTGACAGCAGTGCCCCACGCAAACAAGAAGCCGCCAAAGAGCTGGTAGCCCACGCTGCCAGCTCGGGGCTGGGCGTAGTGAGCTACCAGGTGCTGCAAGAGTTTTGCAACGTCGCCAGCAACAGCCGCCGCCTTACACTGGACACTGAGCGCACCATGGCCTACGTGAGCTTGCTGCTGGAGCCGATGAACAAGGTGGCCGCCAGTGTCGCTTTGCTAGAGGCGGCATTGTCGCTGCGCGCGCAGTACAGCTTTAGCTTCTACGACAGCCTGATCATTGCCGCCGCGCAGCAAGCTGGCTGCACCACGCTGTACTCCGAAGACCTGCAGCATGCCCAGCGCGTGGGCAGCCTGCGCATCGTCAATCCGTTTTTGCTGGTCGCCAATGAGCCAGAAGTTCGCCTCTCAACACTCTAAAATACACAAGTCCTAAAATCACCCCTAGCCTGCAAAGCATTCGCTCTGCGCGCCCACCAATTTCTACATTCCCAATACGTAGCCACCATGACAAGCAAAACCATCCCCATCACCCCCCTGCGGTCCGCCAACATCACCGAGGGCAAGGCCCGCGCACCCAACCGCTCCATGTACTACGGCATGGGCTACAAAGAGAGCGACTTTGGCAAACCCATGGTAGGCGTAGCCAACGGGCACAGCACCATCACGCCGTGCAACAGCGGCCTGCAAAAGTTGGCTGATGCTGCGATTGCTGGTATTGAAGAAGCCGGTGGTAACGCGCAGGTGTTTGGCACCCCGACGATTAGCGACGGTATGGCCATGGGCACCGAGGGCATGAAGTATTCATTGGTCTCGCGTGAAGTGATTAGCGATTGCATCGAAACCTGCGTACAAGGCCAGTGGATGGACGGCGTGGTCGTCGTCGGCGGTTGCGACAAGAATATGCCCGGCGGCCTGATGGGCATGCTGCGCGCCAATGTGCCCGCCATCTATGTGTATGGCGGGACCATTTTGCCGGGCCGCTACAAAGACCAAGACCTCAACATCGTCAGCGTGTTTGAAGCCGTAGGCCAAAACGCCGCAGGCAATATGAGCGACGAAGACCTGCGCCAGATCGAGATGCGCGCCATCCCCGGCACCGGGTCGTGTGGCGGTATGTACACGGCCAACACCATGTCCTCCGCCTTCGAGGCATTAGGCATTTCGCTCCCTTATTCTTCGACAATGGCGAACCCGCACGACGAAAAGGAAAACTCGGCTAAAGAATCAGCCAAGGTGCTGATCGAGGCGATTAAAAAAGACATCAAACCGCGCGACATCGTGACCAAGAAGGCGATTGAAAACGCCGTCGCCGTTATCATGGCCACGGGCGGCAGCACCAACGCCGTGCTGCACTTCTTGGCCATCGCCCACGCAGCGGAAGTAGAGTGGACGATTGACGACTTTGAGCGTATGCGCAAAAAAGTACCCGTCATTTGCGACCTCAAGCCCTCGGGCCGCTACCTGGCCGTGGACCTGCATTTGGCAGGCGGCATCCCCCAGGTGATGAAAACTTTGCTGGCCGCTGGCATGCTGCACGGCGACTGCATCACCATCTCTGGCCAGACCATTGCCGAGGTGCTGAAAGACATCCCCGCCATCCCACGCGCCGACCAAAACGTGATCCGCCCGATTGACAAACCGATGTACAAAGAAGGCCACTTGGCCATCTTGAAAGGCAACCTGTCGCCCGAAGGCTGCGTAGCCAAAATCACCGGCCTAAAGAACCCGGTGATGACCGGCCCAGCCAAGTGTTTTGACGACGAGCAATCGGCCCTGAAAGCCATTTTGGACGGCAAAATTACCCACGGCGACGTGATGGTGCTGCGCTACCTGGGCCCCAAAGGCGGCCCCGGCATGCCCGAAATGCTAGCCCCCACTGGCGCGCTGATTGGCGCTGGCATGGGTGAGACGGTCGGCTTGATCACCGACGGGCGCTTTAGCGGCGGCACCTGGGGCATGGTGGTAGGGCACGTAGCACCCGAGGCGTATGAAGGCGGCAATATCGCCTTGATCGAAAACGGCGACAGCGTGACGATTGACTCCAAGCAACTGCTGCTGCAACTCAATGTGAGCGACGACATACTGGCCAAGCGCCGCGCCGCCTGGAAGCAGCCTAGCCCGCGCTACACCCGTGGTGTGCAGGCCAAGTTTGCCTTCAATGCCTCCAGCGCCTCCAAAGGTGCGGTGCTGGACAACTACTAAACTGGCCACCTACACGGGCGTGCGAGATAACAGAGCACTATCGAATAAGTAGCTGCTCCCGCGATATTCTATTGGGCTGCAGCCCTAAAAGCACATAAAAATAGCTGCCTCGGCAGCTATTTTTACGTCCCGGCAGGCCCACTCGCTGCATTAACGTTTTTTCGGCGCTTTCTTTGCGGGGCCCATGCCCATGGCATCGCGGTTTTTAGCCAAGCGGTCTTGCTTGCGCAACTCCATTTTGTCCATGGCCTTCTTTTTGGTGTAACCCGACCAGTCGGCGTAGGCCCACCAAGCGGCTGCCAAGATAAAGGGGGCTGCAAAAAAATACCACTGACCCGCCCAGTCCCAGCGTGCGACGGGGCCGATTTCAAAGAATTTCAATAGCAACAAAACAATGCCAGCACCCAAAAAATACATAATAGACTCCGAGAAATAAGACCTGATAGATATAAAAACAGCTTTTTAGCGCACCAATAGTGCATTTAAATGGCTAATTTGGTCTAATTGAGCATTTTTAAGGCACTTTTCACGAATTTGGCGAGTCTGTCGTTTTTACACGTTCAGCCCCGCCATTCGGTCAACGCCAAGCCCTAGAATTGCGTTATCTTGTGTATCAGGTGCTGTGCATCTTACACCCCTTGGGTGCTTTAAAGGAAGACAATGAAAGTCAAACTCATCTCTCTCGCCGCTGTAGCCGCCATTCTCACCGCTGTCAGCGCCCCGGCCTTTGCCGACATGGCTTTGGCCACGGCCAAAAACTGCATGGCTTGCCACGCGGTGGATAAAAAAATGGTCGGCCCGGCCTACAAAGAAGTTGCCGCCAAATACGCTGGTGACGCCGACGCTGTGAAAAAGCTGGCCCTCACCATCCAAAAAGGCAGCACCCCCGGCAAAGGCAACTTTGGCCCCGTGCCTATGCCTGCTAACACGCAAGTGAACGAAGCCGAAGCCGCTAAATTGGCCGCTTGGGTGATGGCGCAGAAGTAATTGCTTCGCAGCTAGCCAGCTGCTTCGTCCCACAAAAAAGCCACCGCATGCGGTGGCTTTTTTTATGCCGATCTCAACAATTAAGCCGCAGGCTGGTCCAGATCAAACGCCTTGTGCAGGCCGCGCACGGCCAGTTCCATGTATTTCTCGTCAATCACCACCGAGGTTTTGATCTCGCTGGTGGAAATCATCTGGATATTGATGCCTTCCTCGCTCAGCACGCGGAACATCTTGCTGGCTACACCTACATGGCTGCGCATGCCGATGCCGACAATGCTGACCTTGCAGATTTTTGCATCGCCCACGACCTCTTGCGCGCCCAGGCTAGGCAGCACTTTGGCTTTCAGCAAGTCCATGGTTTTGGCAAAATCGTTGCGGTGCACGGTAAAGCTGAAGTCGGTTTTGCCGTCTTTGCTCAAGTTCTGGATGATCATGTCCACTTCAATATTGGCATCGGCCACGGCACCCAGAATCTGGTACGCAATACCGGGCTTGTCGGGCACGCCCATCACAGAAATCTTGGCTTCATCGCGGTTGAATGCGATGCCGGACACGATGGCTTGTTCCATATGCTCGTCTTCCTCAAAAGAAATCAGGGTGCCGGAGGCGGCCTCCTCGTTGATGTCA
>JAYVDN010000019.1:0-8650 GCA_043749385.1 Polaromonas sp. | reverse complement strand
CATACTAGCTACATTTACAATAGCTTCTCCCGCGACATTCTATTGGCCTACAGCCTGTTTTCACTTAAAATTCAGCGTCTTCACGCCGCTGGCCGTGCCCAGCAAACACACCTGCGCTTTTTGCATCGCAAACACGCCCACCGTCACCACACCGGGCCATTGGCTGACTTGCATTTCAAAGGCTACGGGGTCTTTGATTTGTAGACCCAGCACGTCGATGATGTGCTGTCCGTTGTCGGTCACCAGTGGCGCGCCGTCTTTCATACGTACCTTGGCCGTGCCGCCCATGGCAGTAAATTGGCGCATCAGTTGCTTGGCGGCCATCGGTATCACCTCGACCGGCAGTGGGAAGGCACCCAGCACCTCCACCAGCTTGCTCTCGTCCGCTATGCAGACAAAGCGCTTGGCCATCGCCGCGACAATTTTTTCGCGCGTGAGGGCCGCACCGCCGCCTTTGACCATGTGGCCTGCGTGGTCGATCTCGTCAGCACCGTCGATGTAGACGGACAGCTCGGTCACGTCGTTGCTGTCAAACACGGGGATGCCCAGTGCTTTGAGCTTCTCAGTGGAAGCGACGGAGCTGCTGACTGCGCCTTGGATGTCGTTTTTCATCGTCGCCAACGCTTCGATGAACTTATTGACCGTAGAGCCCGTGCCTACGCCTACAATTTCACCTTTGACCACATACTGCAATGCGGCCAGGCCCACTTGGGTTTTGAGTTCGTCTTGTGTCATCTGAGAGAATTACGCTTTAACCGTTCGCCCTGAGCCTGTCGAAGGGCAAAACTAGAAACTACGCGCTGGGCTTCGACAGGCTCAGCCCGAACGGACAATCACTGATTATCAACGAGCATTACGAATGTCCCTCATCCCCTACCAGCTGGCCCGCCCCTTTTTATTTGGCCTGGACCCCGAAGCCGCCCACGACCTGACCATGGGCAGCATCGCCCGCACCCAGTGCACGCCGCTGGCGCTGGCCTACACCCAGGCACGGGTGAGTGACCCGGTCACCATTGCAGGCCTGCAGTTCCCCAACCGCGTGGGCCTGGCCGCAGGGCTGGACAAAAATGCCCGCTGCATTGACGGGCTGGGCGCGATGGGCTTTGGCTTTGTCGAAGTGGGCACCGTCACACCGTTGGCGCAGCCCGGCAACCCCAAGCCGCGTATGTTCCGCATTCCTGAGCAGAGCGCCTTGATCAACCGTTTGGGCTTCAACAACGGCGGTCTGGAGGCTTTTGTGGCCAACGTGCAGCGCTCGGCCCTGTACAAGACGATGCAAAAAGCCCAAACTAAGCCGCGCATGCTGCTGGGCCTGAACATCGGCAAAAACGCCGCCACGCCCATCGAGAACGCCACCAGCGACTACCTGAAGTGCCTGGAGGGCGTGTACCCGTATGCCGACTACATCACTGTCAACATCAGCTCGCCCAACACCAAAAACCTGCGCGCCCTGCAAAGCGACGAAGCGCTGGACGGCTTGCTGGGCGCACTGGCCGCACGCCGCGCCGAGTTGGCCGACCAGCATGGCAAAAGCAAACCCATGTTCCTGAAAATTGCGCCTGATTTGGATGCAGAGCAAATCAAGGTGATCGCCGCCACCCTCAAGCACCACAAGATCGACGGTGTGATCGCCACCAACACCACCCTCTCACGTGAAGCTGTCAAAGGCCTGCAGCATGCAGAGGAAGCCGGCGGCCTGAGCGGCGCGCCCGTATTGGAAGCCAGCAATGAAGTGATTCGCCAGTTGCGCAAAGCCTTGGGCAAGAGCTACCCGATCATCGGCGTGGGTGGGGTGATGAGCGCGGGCGATGCCGTGAGCAAGATCAAAGCGGGCGCGGATCTGGTGCAGATCTACACTGGCCTGATCTACCAAGGCCCGGCGCTGGTTAAACAGGCTGCAAACGCTCTAAAAGGCCTGAAGTAAACTATCAATTGGGCCGTTAGCCCAATTGATAATCGCGGGAGCAGCTACTAATTTAAGAGCACTTCATTTACCCTGCCGGCGTTGCTGCCAAGCCAGCAGCTCGCCCACGATGCCTTTGCGAAAGGCGATCACGCAGAACACAAAGATCACGCCGATGATGACGGTGACCCATGAGCCGACGCGGTCGGCCAAGAAGTTTTGCAGGCCAATGATGGTGAACGCGCCAATCACGGGCCCAGCAAAGGTACCCATGCCGCCCAGCAGCGTCATTAGCACCACCTCGCCCGAGAGCGACCAATGCACATCAGACAATGTGGCAAAGCCCAGCACCAAGGTTTTGAGCGATCCGGCCAGCCCGGCAATAGCCGTGGACAGCACAAAGGCCAGCAGCTTGTAGCGGTCTACATCGTAGCCCAGCGAGATGGCGCGCGGCTCGTTCTCGCGGATGGCCTTGAGCTCCTGGCCGTAGGGCGAGTGCACGATGCGCATGATGCCCAGAAACACGGCCACAAACACCGCCAGCACCACAAAGTACATGGTGATGTCGCTGCCAAGAGGTATCAGGCCGAAAAGATTGCCACGCGGCACACCTTGCAGGCCGTCTTCACCGCCGGTAAACGGGGCTTGCAGGCAGATAAAGTAGATCATCTGCGCCATGGCCAGAGTGACCATGGCAAAGTAAATGCCTTGGCGGCGAATGGCCACCAAACCGACCAGCAGCCCCAAAAACCCCGCCACCAAAGTGCCTGCCAACACGCCCAGCTCTGGCGACCAGCCCGCGCTGCGCACCAACCAGCCGGTAGCGTAGGCGGCCGAGCCCATAAAGGCGGCGTGGCCAAAGGACAGCAGGCCGGTGTAGCCCAATAACAAATTGAACGCGCAGGCAAAAATGGCAAAGCACAGGGCGTTCATCAAAAACACCGGATACAGCCCAATAAATGGGGCCGCCACCAGGAAGGCCAGCACTACCAGCCAGGTGATGTGGCCCAGGCGCTGGATGGAGGCCGATGCTGCCATGGCAGGCACTGGCGTGTCTGCTACTGGTGCAGACACGGCTGCTGGGGTGGGTGTTGGCAGAGGTGATGGCATAGGTTTTGGCGTAGAGGTGCTCAATTTATTTTTCCTTGCCAAACAAGCCTGCCGGGCGAACCATCAGCACGATCACCATGATGACGAACACCACGATGCTGGAAGCCTCGGGGTAAAACACTTTGGTTAAGCCCTCGACCAAACCCAGCATCACCCCTGTGAGGATGGAGCCCAAAATCGAGCCCATGCCGCCAATCACTACCACGGCAAACACCACGATGATGAGGTTAGAACCCATGAGCGGGTTGATCTGAATCACAGGCGCGGCCAGTACGCCCGCCAACGCGGCCAAGGCAGCGCCGCCCGCGTAGGTCAGGGTCACCATCAAAGGCACATTGATGCCAAAGGCCTGCACCAAGGTCGGGTTCTCGGTGCCCGCGCGCAGCGTGGCCCCCAAGCTGGTTTTTTCGATCAAAAACCAGGTGCCTAAACAAATGGTGAGGGATGCCACCACGACCCAAGCGCGGTAGTTGGGCAGCACCATAAAGCCAAGATTCGTCGCGCCTTGCAGCAGCTCCGGCACGGCATACTGCTGGCCCGACACACCAAACTGGTCGCGAAAGATGCCTTCGGCAATCAGCGCCAAACCAAAGGTCAATAGCAAGCCGTACAGAGGATCGAGCTTGTACAGGTGGCGCAATAACAATTTTTCAATCAAGACGCCTAAAGCGCCTACCACCACGGGGGCGACCACCAAGGCAACCCAGTAGTTCAGGCCGAGCTTTTCCATCAGCAGCCAGGCCACATAGGCACCCACCATGTACAAAGCACCGTGGGCAAAGTTAACGATGCCCAGCAAACCAAATATCACCGCCAAGCCCAAACTCAGCATGGCATAAAACGACCCATTGACCAAGCCGAGCAGCAACTGCCCCAGAAAAGCTTGAATCGGTATGCCAAAAATTTCGCTCATGAATGCTCCTGCGCTCAGCCCCAGTACAACAGCCGTTCAGCCCTTGCACAGGGCTGAACGGCTTATCAAATTACTTCCACAAAGCGCACTTGGACTCGGCTTTGGTGGTCCAAGCCTCTTCCCCTTTGAAGGTCTGCACCACGTTGTAGTAGTCCCATGGCTCGGTGGACTGGGCTGGCGTTTTGACTTGCATCAGGTACATGTCGTGCACCATGCGGCCGTCATCACGGATAAAGCCGCCTTTTGCATACATGTCATTGATTTTGGTCTTTTTCAGTTGCAACATCACTTTGTCGGAATCGTCGGTGCCTGCGGCTTTCACGGCGTTCAGGTAGTTCAACACCACTGAATAGTCGGCCGCTTGAATGGACGAAGGCATGCGCTTCATTTTGTCGAAGAACTTGCGGCTCCAGGCGCGGGCCTCAGCATCTTTGTTCCAGTACCAGCTGTCGGTCAGGTACATGCCCTGTGTGGCTGGCAAACCCAAGGAGTGGATGTCGTTGATGAACATCAACAGGCCAGCCAGCTTCATGGTTTTGGTAATGCCAAACTCGTTGGCGGCCTTGATCGAGTTGATGGTGTCGCCACCGGCGTTGGCCAGGCCCAAAATTTGTGCCTTGCTGGACTGCGCCTGGAGCAGGAAGGACGAAAAATCGCTAGCCGACAAAGGATGCTTCACAGCACCCACGATGTTGCCGCCAGCCGCTTTCACAATCGTAGACGTGTCTGCTTGCAGTTGCGCACCAAAGGCGTAATCGGCCGTCAGGAAGTACCAGCTTTTGCCGCCAGCTTTGACTACCGCATTGCCCGTGCCCTTGGCCAGCGCCACGGTGTCGTAGGCCCAGTGCACGGTGTAGGGTGAGCACTGCTCATTGGTCAGCGCGGAGGTGGCTGCACCTACAGAAATAAACAGCCGCTTTTTCTCCAGCGCCACCTTGGCAATAGCCAAGTTGACACCCGAGTTCGGGCCACCTACCAGCATGTCCAAACCCTGGGTGTCAAACCACTCGCGCGCCTTGGCAGCGGCGATATCGGGTTTATTCTGGTGGTCGGCCACCAAGATTTCAATCTTCTTGCCGTTGATGGCACCGCCGAGATCTGCAATCGCCATTTTGATGGCCTCAATACCGCCCTGCCCGTCGATGTCAGAGTACAAGCCTGCCATGTCGGTCAGCAGGCCGATGCGGATCACATCGCCCGAGATCTGCGCATGTGCTGGGGTAGAGACAGTGACCGCAGCAGTAAACGCCATGGAGCAGGCGGCTATGAGTTTTTTCAGTTTCATGGTGAAGTCCTTAAAAAATAAGAGTGGCGAGTTGGAAGTGAGAAAAGAGAAATGGGAAAACCAAAATAGCAGGTGGATGGAAAATTGAAGAGATCAAACACCCAGATATTCGTGCAACTGCGCAATGCGCTGTGGTAACTGCGCCTGGGTAAAGTCTTGCTGAATCTCGCCATGCTCCATCACCAAAAACCGATCAGCTAGCGGCGCTGCAAAGCGAAAGTTTTGCTCCACCATGACAATGGTGTAGCCCTTGGCGCGCAATGTTTTCACCATCTCGGCGAGCTTTTGCACAATCACTGGCGCCAGGCCTTCAGAGATTTCATCCAGCAACAATAGGCGCGCGCCGGTACGCAAAATGCGCGCCACTGCCAGCATTTGCTGCTCACCACCCGACAGGCGCGTGCCCTGGCTGTGCGCGCGCTCTTTAAGGTTAGGGAACATGGCGTAAATATCGTCCACACTCATACCGCCTTGGGCTAGCACGGGCGGTAGCAGCAAGTTTTCCTCTGCCGACAAGCTGGAGAAAATGCCGCGCTCTTCCGGGCAATAGCCCAGGCCCAGGCGGGCAATGCGGTGGGTGGGCAGGTCAATCGCCTCGGTGCCCTTGATGCGGATGGAGCCCTTGCGGCTACCCGTGAGCCCCATGATGGCGCGCATGGTGCTGGTGCGGCCCGCGCCGTTACGCCCCAGCAGCGTGACCACTTCACCCTCTTGCACGCTAAAATTCACGCCGTGCAGAACGTGCGATTCGCCGTACCAAGCATGGAGGTCGCGTACTTCTAAAAACGGTGTTGCCATCAGTGTGCCCCTACCAGTTCGGCATCGGCATCAGCCGTCCCCATGTACGCCTCGATCACGGCCGGGTTTTTAGACACCTGTACGTACGGCCCCTCAGCCAGCGTAGCACCGCGCGCCAGCACCGTGATGGTGTCAGCCAGGCTGGACACCACGCTCATGTTGTGCTCCACCATCAGCACCGTGCGGTTAGCGGCCACTTTTTTGATGAGCTGGCGAATGCGGTCCACATCTTCCAGGCCCATGCCTTGGGTCGGCTCATCCAGCAGCATCAGCTCCGGGTCCATGGCCAAGGTGGTGGCGATTTCGAGTGCGCGTTTGCGGCCGTAGCTCAGCTCGACCGTCACCGTGTGGGCATAGGATTCCAAGTCTACCGATGCCAGCAATTCGAGGGCCCGCGCGTTCAGGCTGTCCAGCGAGCTTTCGGGTCGCCAAAAATAAAACGAGGTCCCCAGCTTGCGCTGCAAAGCCACACGCACGTTTTCCAGCACGCTCAGGTGCGGAAACACCGCAGAAATCTGGAACGAGCGGATGATGCCGCGCCGCGCGATATGCGCCGACGCCTCGTGCGTGATGTCGTGGTCGTTGAACAAAATTTGCCCAGCTGTGGGCTTGAGAAACTTGGTCAGCAGATTAAAACAAGTGGTTTTACCCGCACCGTTGGGCCCAATCAACGCATGAATTGACCCCCGGCGCACCTTCAGGTCCACCTTGTCCACCGCGACGAAACCCTTGAACTCTTTGGTGAGCTGGCGGGTTTCCAGAATGATGTCAGTTGTCATGGCCTGCATTATCGATGCTGCAGGCCACGGATCTGGCACCTGCGTCTCGTGCTTTACCCTTGATAGTGAAAATACGTACATCAGTACCACGCAGGTGTCTGGTCGGTTGGTGGAGCATGCAGCGCCCATGGTTGCGATATGCAAGGCGCGGCGAGCAAAAAAAAGCCGGTGTAGATTTGGTTCAAATCTACACCGGCTTGATCTACAGCGGGTCTGGTTTTGTGACAGAGGCTGCCTTGGCTGTCAAAAAACTAAGGGGTGGAGCTGCAGCCCAATCAAATATAGCGTGAACAGCTATTTTTTGTGAGCTACTAGCGACTACATTTCAGACACGCTTAAGCCGCCTTGGCAATCGGCGCAATAAGCTCCAGCGCCTTGCGCAAATGTCCCACGGTGCTTTGCACATCGTGCCATTTCTCCAGGCCAAACAGGCCCAGACGGAAGGTGCGGAAGTCTGCTGGCTCGTCGCACATCAGTGGCACGCCCGCTGCGGTTTGCAGGCCCAGAGCGAGAAACTTTTTGCTGGACTGGATCTCTGGGTCATTGGTGTAGCTCACCACCACGCCAGGGGCTTTGAAGCCATCCGCTGCCACGCTGCGAAAGCCGTGCGACTCCAACAGGGCGCGCACCTGCTGGCCCAGCGCTATTTGCTCGTCGCGTACTTTGGCCAGGCCGTAGCTTTGCGCCTCTTGCATGTTCTCCCACAGGCGCGTCAGCGCGTCGGTAGGCAAGGTGGTGTGGTAGGCGTGGCCGCCGCCCTCGTAGGTTTCCATGATCTGCAGCCACTTCTTCAAGTCCATGGCAAAGGTGGTGCTGGTGGTGGCGTCAATGGCTTTGCGGGCGCGCTCGCTGAGCATCACCATCGCGCAGCAGGGCGAGCTGCTCCAGCCTTTTTGCGGCGCGCTGATGAGCACGTCCACACCGGTGGCGCGCATGTCTACCCACATGGCACCGGAGGCGATGCAATCGAGCACAAACAGGCCACCGACGGCGTGCACGGCGTTGGACACTGCCAGCAGGTAGTCGTCTGGCAGCATCATGCCAGCGGAGGTTTCTACGTGGGGGGCGAACACTACGGCGGGTTTGTCGCGTGCAATCGCAGCGACCACCTCTGCAATCGGGGCGGGCACCCAAGCGGCTTCGCTTTGCTCGCTCACGCGGCGGGCTTTGAGCACCGTGTGCTCGCTGGGGATAGCGCCCATGTCAAAAATCTGCGTCCAGCGGTAGCTGAACCAGCCATTACGAAGCACCATGGCTTTTTTGCCGCCGACAAACTGGCGGGCCACCGACTCCATGCCAAAGGTACCGCTACCCGGCACCAGAATGGCACTGTGGGCACCATACACTTGCTTGAGCATGGACGAGATGCCCGTCATCACGCCCTGAAAGCGTTTGGACATGTGGTTCAGAGCGCGGTCGGTATAAACGACCGAAAACTCTAACAAACCATCGGGATCAATAGCGGGTAATAGACCGGGCATAGCGGCTCCTTGGAGGCAATGAAATGGGGGAAAAGAAATGAGGTTAGCACACCTGTGAGGCTCACGGAGGGGCCAGCCCCAACTTTCAGCGCCTAAAGCCTATTTTATGGCTTTTTACAAAGCGGGCTGGGTTTTGCGGATTTCGCATCGGCTGCTACCGCCTGGGCCATCCACGGCTCAATGCGGATGCAGATGGTGCGCATCGGGTACGTGGGTGTGGGTGTGGTGCAGGGGGTCATGCTGGTGCACATGGCTGTGTGACCCGACTGGCGGCACATCGTGGGTATGAAGGTGGTGCCCATCGTCATGCGAATGGGCATGCTCGTGCTCCAGCACAGCGTGGCCATGCGCATGGGCATGCGACTCCAACAAATGCAGCAC
>JAYVDN010000018.1:0-6212 GCA_043749385.1 Polaromonas sp. | reverse complement strand
GCGGCCCGCGCTGCGGCCACACGCTCCTGGGCGGCGTGTATGTCGGCGCGTTGTTCGATTTGTTGCTCGATGCGCGCCCAAGCCGCAGCGCCTATTTCTGGCGTTGCTTGCGGGCTCGTCTCCAACGGGTCGGCCACTAGCGTCGTGGACTGGGCCATACCAAGCAACTGAGCAAGGATCAGGCTAGCCTTGGAGCGATCATTCAACGCAGTCAACACATCGGCGCTGGCGCGCTGCGACTCAATCTCCAGGCGCAGCACCTCCTGGCGCGAAGTATCTCCAGCTTGTAGGCGGCGTGCTGCCGTAGCAGATATCTGCGCCGTGGCAGCCGCAATCGCCTGCACCTGGGCCACCCGCTCTTGCGCACTGGACAAATCAAAATACGCGGCAGCTGCGGTCAGCATTTGCTGCGACTGCACATCTTGCACATCGGCCTGCGCCGCCTGCGCGCTGCGCTGCGCTGCGTCTACGCGCAGCTTGCGTTTGTTGCCACGCTCCCATGTCCAGTCAATACCAATACCTTTATCCACCCGCTTGCCGTACAACACGTTGCCAGCACCAATGCCGTTTTGTAGGTCAATAGACCCTATTTTTGCGGACAAGCTGGGTAGAGGGGCGTGGTCGGCCGCCGCGATATCACTTTGCGCTGCGGCCAGCGCGCTGCGTGCCAAAGCCACATCCAGGTTGTGATGGGCCGCTTGCAGCACTTGGCGCAAGCTCATCCGCTGCTGCGCGGGGCTGGCGGCATCGGTGGTTTGTGCTTGCGCACCAGGCACCAGCGGGCTCACCAATAAATAAACGACGCTGAGGGCTTTGAAAATACTACACTTCATGCTTCGTTTATCCTCCATGTTGCCTGACCAGCACCTGACTTGGTGCACCGTATAAATACGTATTTTTGATAGCCCTAGCGATTTCTGACCACTATGCGAATTCTTCTTTGCGAGGACGATGAGGTACTGTGCACCGCCGTTGCGGCCAGCTTGCGCGACAGCGGCCACAAAGTGGATGAGGCGCGTACCCTCATCGATTGCCGACAGCTATGGCGCTTACAGCCCTACGACGCCGTTTTGCTGGATTTGAACTTGCCCGATGGATCAGGCCTGAGCGCTTTGAGAGAAGCCCGCGCGCGCGGCGACCGCACGCCGGTCGTGGTACTGACGGCGCGCAACCGCACCGAGGAGCGGATTGCAGGTCTGGACGCTGGTGCAGACGACTATCTTGGCAAACCCTTTGACCTGGGTGAAATCGAGGCCCGGCTGCGTGCCTTGATGCGCCGCGCGCACGATACCAGCGACACCACGGTACTGGGTGTGCTGCGCCTGGACAGGCGCAGTCGGCGGTTTGATGTCAATGGCCAGGAGTTTGCGTTGCCCGCACGCGAATTTGAGGTGCTCTGGGAACTGATGAGCCCCCCCGGCCGCGTGGTAAGCAAGCGCACTTTGTCCTTGAAGCTTTCGGATTTTGATGACAACTTGGGTAATAACGCTTTGGAGACATTTATTTCTCGACTGCGCAAAAAATTACTCGACATACCCGCCAGCAATGTCACCATACGCACGGTGCGTGGCATCGGCTATCTGGTCGAGACGACCGAGCCTTGAGCGCCTGAGCACTAGACCATGCCATTGCCCTCCCTGCGTTCCAGGTTGTCCTTGCATGTGCTGCTGCCCCTGGCCCTGGTGTGGCTGGTGGGCGGGGTGATCACCAACGGCATTGCCTACTACTTTGTCGCCCAGGCCTTTGACCGCAGCTTGCTCGACGATGCCTATAACTTAGCCACCCATGTGCGCCAAGGCCCCAGCGGGCTGGAGCTGCGCCTGAGCCAAACAGAGCTCAATTCTCTGCTCTATGATCAAAACGAAGAAACTTATATGGCGGTTTTGCGACCCGATGGCAGTTTGATCAGCGGTCATCCCTGGCTTAAAGAAAGCCGTGAAAACAATGCCATTCAATTCAGCGACATCCAGCACCAAGGCAAGAGCCTGCGTGCCGTAAGCCTACTGAGGCAAGAGCCTGCAGCTTTCACCGTGGTCATGGCGCAAACTACGAAAAGCCGATCCCAGCTATTACAGCGTTTGCTCGTGCTCTCGCTGGTTCCGCAGGCCTTATTGCTTTTAGGTCTGGCGTGGTGGATACGCCGCGCCATTTCCCGCGATATTCAGCCCTTAAACACGCTAGTGACTGAACTCAATCAGCGCGATACCCATGATTTGGCAACGCTCACGACTCTGTCGAGTTTCCGGGAAGTCAAGAACCTCTCCGATGCCACCAATGCATTGATGCAGCGCATCCAGTCCGGCATCATGGCGCAACGCGAATTTACTGGCAATGTAGCGCATGAGCTACGCACCCCCTTGGCCGGCATCCGGGCCCAGGCCGAGTACGCCTTAAGACAGCAAGACCCCGAAGTCTGGCGGCACAACCTACAGGGCATCGTCGCCAGCCAGGAGCGCGCAAGCCACCATATGGACCAGTTGCTGGCCATGGCTTTGGCGGATGAAAACAGCAGCGGTATTGAGCTGGCACCGGTGCGATTGGATGTGATGGTTCAACGCTTGATACTGCAGGCATTGGCGCGTGCGAATGCGCAGCAGGTGGATTTGGGGGCCACCGGTGTTGAAGATGCGGTCAGCGTGATGGGTGAGACGGCTTTGCTGGAAGGTGTGATTGGAAATTTGCTAGACAACGCGCTTCGCTACGGTAAGCCCTTGGATGGCCAAGCGGCCCATATCACGATCAGCCTGGCGCAATTGGCCAATACGGTCAGCCTGACCGTCAGTGATAACGGCCCCGGCTTGGTGGACAACGGCTCTCGCCTCCCATTAAAGCGCTGGCAAAGCGGCCCCTTCGTTTCCAAGGGCTTTGAGCCATCTCAGCACTATAAAAGTGGCAGTGGTTTAGGCTTGTCTATCGTCTCCCGGTACGCACAGTTGCTCGATGCCCGACTCGAATTGAATAGCACTGCCCAAGGCACTGCCGTTGTTATTGAGCTGCAATCCGCTCAGGGATTGAGTTGACTCTACACAGCTAAAAATGCAGTCGCGGGAGAAGCTACGTAAAACGTAGTGCATTGGTTAGGTTCCGATGGCGTTGGAGTGGCTCTGACGGCTCATAAGGCAGAACAACCGTGCAAACCGGGCAGCTGGGCAATAACTGACACAAAGTACTGGCCTATTGGGGTTTGCGCTGGCATTCGGGCTGCGTAGACGCTATAGGCTGCAAAAAGCATGTTTTGACTAACAACACAAACGATAATTGCTTCAACCCATTTATCAACTTACCAGCACTCAGCCTGATAACGATGGGAAACCGCTTGTAAAAAGTAGATGGTGAGCGAATCCAAAATTCCCGTTACTGCGTATTTCCATGGGTATGCCAAAACCCGAATTGCGTTTTTTACGCGACCGATCAGTTGGAAAAATTCACACATGTTTTGTAAACACCACTTTTTATGGGCGCTAGCCCCTGCGCTTGTTAGCGCGCAAACTTTGACTGAGCCACAACTGAAAGAGGTCGTAATCCAAGGCACACGGGAGGATTTGCAAGGTATCGCAGACACTGCCAGTGAAGGCATCATCACGTCGAAACAGATACGAACGCGGCCTTTACAGCGCGCGGGCGACATCATGGAGTCTGTGCCTGGGCTGGTAGCCACCCAGCATGCCGGTGGCGGGAAAGCAAACCAGTACTTTCTGCGCGGCTTCAACTTAGACCATGGCACCGACTTTGCCACCTATATTGACGGTGTTCCGATCAATTTTCCCACCCACGGGCATGGTCAGGGCTACACTGATTTGTATTTTTTGATTCCCGAACTAGTGGAGTCCATGCAATACCGTAAGGGCCCTTACTATGCGCAAGAGGGCGATTTTTCGGCTGCAGGCAGTCTGAGAATCCGCACGCTGCGCCAGCTACCGCAGGCTTTTGGCGCGCTGGAGGCGGGTGGCTATGGCTACCGGCGCGCCCTGGCTGCAGGCTCATTGCCGCTCGCTGAAGGCGATCTCCTTTTGGCAGGGGAGAGGGCCAAAGATGACGGCCCGTGGTCCGTCGCACAACATCTGAGCAAAACCAATTTGTTGGCGAAATACTCGCGCGGCAGCCATGCCAACGGATGGTCTGTGGGATGGAGCCACTATGAGTCTGACTGGACATCCACAGACCAAATTGCCCAACGCGCGGTGGATAGCGGCAGCCTCGGGCGTTTTGACTCGCTCGATCCCACTGCCGCAGGCCGCACGCGACGCACCGGCATGACCGCTCAGTGGGCGCAAAGTGCCCAAGGCAACACAACCCAAGTCAACCTATGGGCGCTAAGCTACCAGTTTGATTTGTTCTCCAACTTTACCTACGCTACGCGCGGATGCGACAGCGCACCCCTACCAGCTGCCTGCGATAGCTCCACCGGCTTGGACCAGTTTGAGCAGGTTGACCGTCGCAAAGCGTTTGGCCTGTCGGCCACGCGCAGCCAGCCGTGGAAGTTGGGCACTATGGACGCGGCATGGACTGTGGGCAGCGAGCTGCGGCGCGACCGTATTGCCGAAGTGGGTTTGTACGACACGCAAGCGCGCCAACGCCTGGCCACGGTGCGCAGCGACAGGGTGAACATCGGTTCACTGGGCTTGTGGGGCCAAGCGGAAGTGTTTCTTACACCCCAGCTGCGTGCCACTGGCGGCCTGCGTTTTGACAGCCGTGCACTGGATGTCAATAGCTCGGTGGCGGCTAACAGTGGCAGCACGCACGCCTCGATAGCCAGCCCGAAAGCCTCACTGGCCTACAGCCCCACAGCATCCACCGATGTCTATGCCAACTGGGGCCGCGGCTTTCACAGCAATGATGCGCGCGGCGCAGTCATTCGCGTAGACCCGCGCGATGGCAGCACGCCAGTAGAGCGTGCTACGCCATTGGTGCGAGCCACGGGATATGAGCTGGGCGCGCGTCAAAAGTGGGGTGGCAGCCTAGTGACTACGGCAGCGCTGTGGGCGCTTAAGCTTGATTCTGAGCTGCTTTTTGTGGGTGATGCGGGCACCACGGAGTCCTCGCGTCCGTCTAAGCGCCAAGGCGTGGAACTGACGGCCAACTGGAAGCCTAGCTCGGCGTGGGAGATTGACTCCGACGTTTCCCTGTCGCGCTCACGCTTTAGAGATGGTGATTCTGCGGGTAGCCGTATTCCTGGAGCGATGGAACGTGTGGTCACCATAGGATCAACTTACAACAGTGGGCCGTGGACTTTGGGCGCGCGATTGCGCCACTTTGGCCCTCACGCGTTGATCGAAGATAACTCCATTCGCGCTGCGGGCAGTACCTTGACCAACGTGAAACTGGCTTATCGCGTCAACAAATCCGCCGAGCTGTCTTTAGACGTGTTCAATTTGTTTAATCGTCAAGCCAATGACATTGAGTACGCGTACGCATCAAGACTTCCAGGCGAGGCACCTTTTGTCGACGGCGTCACTCCCGCCAGCACGCACTTTCACCCAACTTCGCCGCGCACAGCACGCGTTGGTTTGAAAGTGTCGTTCTAAGCAAAATTTATCTGGGATGGGCGCTGATCGAGGTAAAGCTTGCTTGTTGCCTCTGGCGCTTCAGCTACTAGCCTGCCACGACGCCACACTTTAAGCCGCGTGGCGCGCAGCCTGATGGCTTCTACCGAATCGCGTGCCTGCAGCAGCACAAAGTCGGCGTTACAACCTGTCTGCAGGCCATAGCCAGGCAAATGCATGAGCTGGGCGGGGTGGGTGGTGACTGCCTCAAAGCACTGGCGCATGGCGGCCTGTGATGTCATTTGGGCTACGTGCAGGCCCATGTGGGCTACTTCGAGCATGTCGCCGCTGCCCAGGCTGTACCAGGGGTCCATTACGCAGTCGTGGCCGAAGGCGACGGTAATGCCGCTTGCCAGCAGCTCGGGCACGCGGGTCATGCCGCGCCGCTTGGGGTAGGTGTCGTGGCGGCCTTGCAGGGTGATGTTGATCAGCGGGTTGGCCACCACGCCCAGTTGCGCCTGCGCCATCAGGGGCAGCAGCTTGCTCACGTAGTAGTTGTCCATGCTGTGCATGCTGGTCAGGTGCGAGCCCACCACGCGCCCCTGCAGGCCCAGCCGCTGGGTCTCAAAGGCCAAGGTTTCCACGTGGCGTGACAGCGGGTCGTCTGACTCGTCGCAGTGCATGTCCACCGGCAAACCGCGCTCGGCGGCCAGCTCGCACAGCAGCTTG
>JAYVDN010000017.1:0-10842 GCA_043749385.1 Polaromonas sp. | reverse complement strand
GGGTCGTTGCGCGAGAGAATCACCACTTCCACCCGCTGGCCATCGTTACCCAGGCTGGGGTTGTTGAAGGCCAGCAGTTTCTTTACCAAGGAGAATGCTACGCCCGGCTTGGCCGGTTGCTCTACCCGCTCTAACTGGTGGCGTATGTAGGCTTTGTCGTCACCTTGCTCAAATACCTGGTTTTCTTCTTCAAAGTCGAAGAGCGCGCGCGATGAGATGGCGACGACCAGTTTGCCTTGTAGCGTGGCGGCCATGGTTATTTCACGAGTTGGTTGAGCTGGATGATCGGCAGCAAGACGGCCATCACGATCAGCATCACCACTACGCCCATGGCGACGATCAGCAGGGGTTCCAAAATGGTGGCCAGCGCCATGGCGCGGCGCTGCACTTCGGCGCTGAGCTGGGTGGCTGCGCGCTGTAGCATCACGGGCAGCGTGCCGGTTTGCTCGCCCAGCCGGGCAAACATGGCCAGCAAGCCAGGGAAGCGCTTTTTTTGTGCCAGCGCGTTGGCCAGCGGCGCGCCTTCGCGTACCAAGACAATGGCATCTTGCGCATCCGCGCGCAATGAGCGATTGTTCAGGGTGTCGGCCGCAGCTTGCAGGGCTTTGAGAATCGGCACACCTGCCGCCGCCAGCATGGCCAGGGTAGAGGCAAAGCGCGCCGCGTTGTAGCCGCGCGCCAGGCGGCCAATGATGGGAATGTTCAAAAACGCTGCGTCAATTTTCAGCCGAACCTCAGGAATGCGCCGCACATACACCGCACCGACCGTCAGCAAAACCAAAGCCAGCAGCATGTACCAGCCATAGTTACGGACAAAGGCGCTGATACCCATCATGATTTGCGTGAGGATAGGTAGCGCCCGTTTGCTGCCGGCAAACACATTGGCCACCTGCGGTACCACATAGCCGACTAAAAACAGCACGATGACGATAGCCACCAAGGTGACGATGGCCGGGTACAGCGCCGCACCAATCAGCTTGGAGCGCAGGGCTTGGCGCTCTTCCAAATCGTCGGCCAATTTTTCCAGCACCAGCCCCAGGTTGCCCGAGGTCTCGCCAGCGCCAATCACGGCGCAGTAAATATCGTCAAACTCTTTGGGGTGCTGACCCAGCGCCTTGGCAAAGCTAGAACCCGCGTTGACCTCGGCGCGCAGGGCGGCTACCAGGTTGCGCTGCTTTTCGTCTTCGGTCTCATCGGCCAGAGCAGTAAGGGCCCGCTCCAGCGGCAGGCCGGCAGCTACCAGGCCTGCGACTTGCCGCGTCCACACAGTGAGGGTGGTGGAGTTGAACACCCTGCCGCCAAACAGGGTGATATTCATGCCGCCGCCCTGGCTGGCATCGTTGGTCACCGCATCGACCGCCATCGGCACCAAAGCCTGCGCACGCAGTTGGCTGCGGGCCGACTTGGCGCTGTCGGCATCCATCACCCCTTTGCGGGTGTTGCCTTGTGCGTCGAGCGCTTCAAATTGGTAGGCGGGCATGGGCTACTGAGGTTACATGGGGGCAGGTTACAGGCTACAGGCGAGTTAGTCGCGCGTCACGCGCACTACTTCTTCGCGGCTGGTAATGCCCTCGGCTATCAAGCGTTCGCCGTCGTCGCGCATCAGCGTCATCCCTGCGGCCAGCGCTGCCGTGCGGATGTCGGCCTCGGAGGCTTGGTTGTGCACCATGGCGCGGATATGGTCGTTGCTGGTGAGCAGCTCAAACACGCCGGTGCGGCCTTGGTAGCCCATGTTGTTGCACTGCTGGCACCCTTTTCCACCGCAGTGGCTGCACAGCTTGCGCACCAGGCGCTGCGCGAGGACGCCTAAAAGGGATGAACTGAGCAAAAAGGGCTCAACTCCCATATCGGTCAAGCGCGTCACAGCGCTGGATGCGTCGTTGGTATGCAAAGTAGCCAGCACCAAGTGGCCGGTGAGGGACGCTTGAATCGCAATTTGCGCCGTCTCAAAATCGCGAATCTCGCCGATCATGATCACATCCGGGTCTTGCCGCAAAATGGCGCGCAGGGCCTTGGCAAAAGTCAAATCGATCTTGGCATTCACCTGGGTTTGGCCCACGCCCGACAGCTCGTATTCAATCGGGTCTTCCACCGTCATGATGTTGGTTTGGCTGGCATCTATCTTGCCCAGCGCCGCATACAGCGTAGTGGTTTTGCCCGAGCCGGTGGGCCCGGTCACCAAAATAATGCCGTGCGGTTGGCCAATAAGCTGCTCAAACTGCTGCAACACTTTGCCCTGCATGCCTACGGCTTCCAGCGTGAGCTTGTTGCCGCTTTTATCCAGCAAACGCAGGACTGCGCGCTCACCATGCGCGCTGGGCAGCGTGCTTACCCGCACATCCACCGCGCGAGTGCCGATGCGCAGGCTGATGCGTCCATCTTGCGGCAGGCGTTTCTCGGAAATGTCCAGCTCGGCCATGATTTTCAGGCGCGAGATCAGCGCCGCATGCAGGGCGCGGTTGGGCTGTACTACCTCGCGCAGCGTGCCATCTACCCGAAAGCGCACGGCGCTGTGGCGCTCATACGGCTCAATATGGATATCGCTGGCCCCGTCGCGTGCGGCCTGGGTCAGCAGGGCGTTGAGCATGCGGATAATCGGCGCGTCGTCAGAGGTTTCCAGCAAGTCTTCTACCGCTGGCAGCTCTTGCATCATGCGCGTCAGGTCGGCATCAGTTTGCACTTCGCTCACCACCGTGGCCGCGCTGGACTCGCCCTGCGCATAGGCGGCGCTGGTGCGCTGGGCCAAGGCGTCGGCGGCTATCGACTCAATTCCCAGCGGGGCAGTGTGGCTGTATTTGCGCAGCACCTCGGCCACCGCGCTGCGGGGTGAATTGGGGTGCAACCAAAGCGTGAGGTCACCCGCGTCGTCTTGCAGCAGCACCTGCTGGGTGCGTGCAAAAGCGTAGGGCAGGGGGTATCTCATGGCCCGCCTTTCTCAATTTGGCCTAGCGGCGCTGTAGCCGGTCTGCCCGACGGGTTGCGCACGGCGGGTGCTTGCGGTGGTAGCACAGCACTTTCGTTGATGGGCACGAGACTACTTGGCAAAGGCTGTATGTCTTTTTGAATGGTACGCATAATGTCATAGCGGCCCAAGCTCAAATTGTCGGTGGAGGCCGCATCGCGCACTACTACCGGTCGCAAAAATACCATCAAACTGGTTTTCACTCGATCTCGGGTCTCGGTTTTAAACAAGTTCCCAAAAATGGGTATATCCCCCAAGCCCGGAATTTTGGTAACGCCATTGCTGTACTTGTCTTTCAGCAATCCTCCCAACACGACGATGCCTCCATCTTCTACCAAAACGGTTGATTCAACCGATCGCTTGGTCGTAGTAGGTCCCAGATTGGAGTTGGAAATTACATCCGAAATTTCCTGAAAAACCTGCATTTTTATCGTTCCATTCTCACTAATTTGTGGCTTGATACGCAAGGTAAGGCCCACATCTTTGCGCTCGATAGTTTGAAATGGATTTGATGTGCTGCTGCCAGTGTTGGTACCGGTGGACTGTCCAGTGATGAAGGGTACGTTTTGCCCGTCGACAATTTTGGCTTCTTCATTGTCCAGAGTAAGCAAATTCGGTGTTGACAGCACGTTACTGTCGTTACTGCTTTGCAGAAAGCGGGCCAATACGCCCAGCACGGCGGTGCCATTGACATTGCGCAGCAAACCAAAATTAATGCCATTGCCAAGAGGATTGCTGGCCGGCCTCGTTCCAGCTGCAATGGCTCCTGCCAGGTTAACGATGTTGTCAGGACCTGAGCCGTAGTTGGTACCCAGCACTCCTACGGTGTTGCCTGCCACTGAACCAATGGGGGTTTGCCATTGGATACCAAACTCTGCAGCTTTGGTGTCGCTCACTTCGGCAATCAGCGCTTCGATAAATACTTGCGCCCGGCGCTGGTCCAGCATGTCAATCACCGCCCGCATCTGCCGCATCTGCGGTTCGCTGGCGGTGATGATCAGGCTGTTGGTAGCGGGGTCGGCCTGGATATTGCCGCCCGTGGACGGCAATGCGTTTTGCGCGGTCGGTGCGGTGGCGGCGCTAGCGCCCGCAGCACCTGCCGCGGGTTGAGGCGCAGCCGCCACCGAGCCGCCGCCCGCCGAGGCCGCGCCCGAGGTATTGGCCGCCAAAGCCGCACGCAAGGTAGCTGCCACGCGGGTAGCGTCCGCGTTTTTCAGGTACACCACATGGATATTGCCCGAGGCCAAGGCCGACGAGGGTTGGTCCAGTTTCTGGGCCAGTGCCTTGATAATTTGCAAACGCGCGGGATTGGCCGCGCGAATGATGATGGAATTGCTACGCGGCTCGGGCAGGATAGTGGTTTTAAAAGCCGTGTCGGCTTGGCCAGCGGCAGCGCCCGGGGCAGATCCACCTTCAGACAAGCGCACAAGTAAAGGCGCCAAATCGGCGGCCACGGCGTGCTGCAGAGTGATGATTTCCAGGTCGGTGGCGTTGGCAACATCCAGCGTGGCAATGATGCGCGAGAGGCGTTGCAAATTGTCTGCGTAGTCGGTGATGATGAGTGAGTTGTTGCCGGGGTTGACGTTGATGGTGTTGTTCGGGCTGATGAGCGGGCGCAGGATGGGCACCAGGTTGTTGGCAGTTTCGTAGTTCAGGCGAAAAATCTGGGTGGAAATCTGGTTGCCGCCGACACGCGCTTCGCTGGTAGTGACCGATCCACCTTGCAGCTTGGCGTCTGCCTCGGGCACTATTTTGGAGATGCCCCCGGCCTCGACTACCGTAAAACCTTGAAAGCGCAGCATCGCTAAAAACTGGTTGTAAGCCGACGCGGTGCTGAGCGGTTTGTCACTGCTCAGGTTCATGGTGCCTTTGACGCGAGGGTCGACCACAATGTTGCGGTTGGTCATGACGCCCATGGTGCGGGCTACTTCGGCGATTTCAGCATTGACGAAATTGAGGGTGACGCCTTGCGCGCTGCGGTTGGCACCGGCTGCGGCACCCGCAGCGGGCGGCGTCTGCGCCACAGCCGTAAAATTTAAGCCAAATACGATGGGGGCTGAATAAAATATCGCACGAGCAGCTATAAAAAGACTAGCATCTTTAACTGGAAAAATTGACAAGCCAGCGTTTGAAAGCCGCCTGGTGGAAGATATTTTTTTCATAACCTACCCTAAAGAAATAAGCGATTTGGCACCTTGTCTGCGGCCAATGATATTCAGTAAATTGGACAGTGCGGCTTCGCGGTCAGGCGCTGCACTGGCCTCACCCGCAAACCGCATACGAGAACCCACCCACTGGCCTGAGCCACTGAGCTGCAAGGCACCCTGTAGTGTCTCAAGCTGCACGCTGGGGGCTGCGCCACCCGTCAAGCTCAACCGGTAGTCACCCAATGGGCGCAAAGTGGACAGGCGCGAGGATACGTCGGTCATGTCTAGCGTAGCAGCGCCGTCCAACTGCGCGCGGCCCTCCGCCCAGTCCAGGGACAAAGCGTTAGACACCAGCAAGAGCTGACCTTGCGGGTTCAGTGTATTCCATGGCGTCCCCAAACCTGTGAGCAGTTGTGCGGGCAAATTGAGCTTGAGGGCCGTCACGTCGAGCCGTGCTCCGCCCCAGCGCACACTGGCCAGCACCTTGGCGGGTGTAGTGCTACAGCAGGTGGGTAGCACCTCGCCGTGTAAACCCGACAGGCTGGGCCACAGCGTCCACAGGACGCGCTCAGGCAGGGCGGTAGCATCATTAGAGCTGACGCCCCCCGTTAGAACCAGTTGGGCTGAGCCATGCCACACCGTGCCGCGAGGGTCAGCCAGTATGACTTGGCCTTGGCTGGCTTGAGAGATACCGGTCGCTAACCAAGCCGCCGGTGCAAAGACCGTGAGGGCGCCCAATGCACCCAAAATGGCGCCCAGCCAGGCCCAGCGCCTGTAGCCTGTAGCCTTCGCGGTAGGTGCGCGCTGGTGCGCGAGGCCGCGCGCAGCGCGCGAACCGAGACGAACAAGTGGGACGGTGCGTGCCATGGACGTAGCTTCTACCGCGCAGGCAATGCCAATACCAACACGCCGTCCCACAGGACAGGGCTGGGGGACAAGGACGCGGATGTGGCAGTGGCGCTGCTTGCCGTGCTGGAAGGTATTGCCGCCGCATTGGCCGCTGCACCCGCACTGCTTCGTTGCAAACGCGCCTCGCTGGGCACTACGCGGGCATTGATGCGCGCTTGGCTGAGCCACTGGGCCAGCGCATCGGCACTGACGCCCTTGAGAGTAAGGCTAGCCCGTGTATCACTGACCGCCAAGGTGGCTGCAGCGCCGAAGGTTTGCTTGATTGAGTTTTCCAGGTTGCGCAGCGACTCTTCATAGCCCAGGGTGCGTTGCCCGCGCAGGGTAGTGGCTTCGGCAGCAAGCAAGCGCATGGACTGTAGTTGTGCGTCGGCTTGGGCGTGCTGCGCGTCGGCCGCGCGCAGGGTTTGCAGGGCGGGGGCCAGCGCCACCCACCACAGCAGTGCCAAGCCTACTACCAAGCCCGCGCCAATTACCATCGTTTTTTCACGCCCGGCCAAGCTGGCCCAGCGCTGCGTTAGAGCGTTCATTTGGCGCCTCCGCTGCGGTTGGCGACCAGCTCACTGACGACCACGCGGTCAGCTTCACTACGTGCCGCCAGACCCGCGCTTTGCAGTTTGTCCTGCAAACCCGAGAGCTGCGATGCTGCCAGGCCAGAGCCTTTGATGCTCAACTCACCCGCTGCAAAATCAATCGCTGAAGGGGCGGACGTAATGGCGGCCAATGCCGCAAAGCGCGCATACATACTCTCTAAATCGCGGCTGCCCAGTGCGCCGCTGGACTGGCGCAGTGCGCCTAGCTCGCGCTGCATTTGCACCGGCGCGTCAACCACTACTTTGACCTGTGGAAATGTTTGCGTGAGCAATTGGCTGGTGAGCTGGCGCTTGGCGACCAATGCATTGCGCTCTTTCCAAGCCCAGGCGTTCAGCCCCACCACGTTGGCTACCAGCAACAGAGCAAAGCCAATGCGGGCGGTGCGCCAAGCGGGCGCAGCCAACAGGTCGCGGAGCACCGCGCCAGCTTGCTGTAGCCAGCGGCCACTGCCTGCCACCGCCATATCGCCTTGTGCCAGATCAACCCCGTAGGTGCGCGCGTCCAGCATGGCTTGCAGGGCTTGCTGCGCGCTTTGCACAATGGCCACTTTGGTGCTCAGTGTGCTCTCGGCCAGTGCGGCCACGGCTGGCTCTGCCGTCACGTTCAGCGCCGCGTCATGGGCCAGCGCCGGCCATGCGGCGCGGGCGTGGGCCAGGGGCAAAGTGAGCACGCCAGAAGTATCGGTGAGTGTGAGGGTGGCGGCCTCTGGGGTGCCGCTGATGTGCACGCGGGCCGTGTTCTCCTCCAAAGGGCCGGCGGGGAGTGGAAACGCCTGTGGCACGATACGGCTGATGCGGTGCCCAGCGGCACGAATATCCTGCAATTGCTGGGCCAACCAGGCCTTGTCGCAGACCATCAGCCAGGTGGTGTTGTCAGTGCTGGCGCTGGGCTGGTAGGGGGCAATATGCAAGGCTGCCGGTTCGTCCAAAAGCTGTTCTTCCACCATGCCGTCGATGACGGCGCGCATTTTTTGCGCCGAGGTGGACCGGGGCAGCTTGGGTAACTGTACGCTATGCCATGCCACCGCCACGCTGGGCAAAAGCAAGACAGTGTCATCTGCACGCGGCAGCAGAGCTAGCGCTGCACTGCCATGGCTGCTGATGGTTTGCGCATTGCTGACCAAACAATAGGCCAGCTCCTGCCCGGACGAACCGGGACTGCTGAGGGTGACGATAAGGGTGCTCATAAATGGGATACCGTCATTGTAGAGAGCCTTGGGCTTCAAATTTGGGCAATGTGGCGCGTTCACGCCATAGGGTTTTCACGTCCAAACCATTGCGTTCTACCAAGGAACGCTCTTGTACGATGGTCTGTGCCAGGCGCAGCCGCCCGCGAACTTCAAAATAACGGGTGGCAATACTGTGCTGTCCGGTGTTGAGTTCGTTGGCGATAGCGGGCACTAGCAGGCCAGGCTCGCCGAGGTTTCGAAAATGCTGCTGCGCCCGCTTGGATTCAATCAGGCGTGCGCCGTCCAGTTCCAGGCTTGGAACACTGGCATAAAGTACCTCGGCAGGGGCTGTATTGACGTTGACCGGGGTGCGGGTCGGTAACACGGTGATGAATGGCTTGAGTTGCTCCAGGCTGGTTTGCGAAAGGCCTAGCCAGACCAATTGCTCTACCCGCTGGGGCCGCAGCGATGCCTGTTGCCCCGAGAGGTTGTCGGGGCTGGTGTCGCTGGCAAACCGCAGGTTTTCTGCTACGCGCGTCAGTTCAATTTGGTCCAAATTGAGCAGCTCAAACAGCTTGGAGAAACTGCGCAAACTGGGCTCAGAAATTCTTCCGTTGTCCACCAGATTCATCACGTTCAGGCGCGACTGCATATCCACAATCTGGCCCGACAAGAAAAGCTCCACGCCCTCTTCGTCAGGAGACAGTGCGGTGTTGTTTTTGTCAGCTGCTAAAAAGCTGGACAAGCGCGCCTCTTGCAGCGGCACGGCCCAAGGCTCGCCCAAATGGTCTGCGCCGCCAGAGGCAGAGCGGGCATCTTCCCGCAAAATCAGGCGTGACCAGTCCAGTGCGCCCACCAAGATCCAGCTGGCTTGGGCGCGTGCACGCTCAGCTGCTTCAATCTCCACGGCGCGCCACTGCTGCCACGCAGCTGCTGCGGCAAAGCTCGCGACCAGCGTGACAGTGAGCATGGCAGCCAACAATGCTGCGCCGCGCATTTTTTTCATGTCTTATTCCCACCGATAGTAGGCTGCACCCAATCGCGGACCAAGGTGCCTGCCAAGGCCTGGCCCGCAGAAAGTTTGAGCACCAAGCGCACACCATCGGGCGGTGGGGCAACGCCCGTCGCAGGGCCAGGTACCGGTGGCGTGACGACTGGCGGGGGAGCTGCAGCGCCGCTGCTGGCGTTAGACAAAGGGTTAGACCACGCATCGTTGCGGTAGTAAAAAATTTGCAAGTCATCAAGCGTTGCCAAAGACACTTCCTTGCTAAGCTGTGCGTCCGTGGGCCTCACGCCCCACTGGGCGGCCTGCGTAAGGGCTAACTCCAGCTCGGCACGGGTTGTGGCAGCATCTGACTGCCAGCGCAGCCAGCGGGTTTGGCCATCGATGATGCGCTTGCCCCAGGCCACCACGCGCAGTTCGGTGCTCCCGTAGTCGCGCACAATACGCACTATGCGGCCATCGTAGTCGATAGATGAGCCCCCGTTTTTAGCGGGCTGCATATGGTCCAGATCCGATTGCCATTGCGACAGTGCCGTTTGCAGTGTGGCTATGGCATCAGCGCGCTCGCGGCTGATGTCTTGCGCACGCGCCATGCCGTCTATGCCGCGCCAGCTCATCAACGCCAGCATCGACATGATAAAAATCGACACCATCAGCTCTATCAGCGTAAAGCCTTGGGCAGTTTGGCGTGGCAGGCAACGCATGCTCAGTACCTGCTCACGATGGTGGCGATGTTCAATACCGGCACGCCGTCATCCAGCACTTTGGCGTCTACCCGGCGAAAACTCGGATTAGGGGTGGGGCGCACCTCCATATTCACCGTGAACGCTTTACCCGCCTGCTCGCATGGCGCTGTGCTGTCGCCCACGCTGGGCATTTGCTTGGACAGCCGCATTTTGATCAACTCGTTTTCAGCGCACAGCTGCGCCAGCAACACATCACTTTGCCGCTGCGCGCCGCGTGACAGTGCGTTGACGGCCTGTGAGCCAGCCAACAACGAGATCGACACAATAGCCAAGGAGACCATGATTTCAATCAAGGTAAAGCCTTGCATGCAAAACTTTGCGCGGCATTGCCAACGTGTTTGCCGCATCATGGGGAAGTGTTTTCTACGCGGAAAGGGCGCAAACCGTCGGTGCTAATTTGCACACTGCGATCCTCCAAACGCAAGGTAATCGATTGCGCAGGAATGATGGGCTCTGGCCCGAGCAAAATAAATGTACGGCTGCTGTTGGTTTGGGCAGAAGTGCCTGGAGTGAGCCAAGCTTGCAGCGCTTCTGCGTCTTGCGCTGTGTTACCGGTGACGGTAAAGCCTTCCACACTGGGCAGCCAGCGCACCGACAGCCCCAAGGTACGTGACTGGCTCCGCCCAGCTTCCAGCACAGCCGCAACGCGCTGCGCCTCACGCTCCAAAGCCGTAGTGCTGCTGTCGCGCAGCGCCAGCGTAGCACCCGCAGTGCCAATAGCAATAATCGCAATCACCACCAACAGCTCAAGCAAAGTAAATCCACGAACGGGACTACTCCGCGCAGCGCGCGCAGTGGCAAGCGTGGGGGTGATACGACGCAGCGCCGGGCCGCCCCAAGCAAGGAGGGCCCCCATGGGGGGCAGCGCAGCACACGCAGTGGCAAGCGTGGGGGCTATAAAACTACCAGCTACCGATATCAGCATTCTTGCCCTCGCCGCCGGCCTGGCCGTCTGCACCGAAGGACATCACATCAATCTCGCCTTTGATACCCGGGTTAAGGTACTGGTAGGGGCGGCCCCAAGGGTCGTTAGGCAGCTTTTCCAAATACGGTTTCCAGTTGCCAGGTACAAAGCCCGCAGTAGGTTTGGCCACCAGCGCCTGCAGGCCTTGCTCGGCGCTGGGAAAGCGTTGGTTGTCCAGTTTGTACAGTTTCAAAGCTTGCATGACGTTGGTGATGTCGGTTTTGGCGGCGGTGGCGCGTGCGTCGTCTGCACGGTCTAGCACGTTGGGCACGATCAATGCCGCCAGTACACCTATGATGACTAAAACCACCATGAGTTCAATCAAGGTAAAGCCGCGCTGCACGGCGCTGCG
>JAYVDN010000016.1:0-2667 GCA_043749385.1 Polaromonas sp. | reverse complement strand
GCGTCTGAGGGCTCACAGTTGTAGGTGGACTGCTCCACCTCGTTCTGTTTGTACACGTCGCCATACGTCAAACCTTCGGTCCACTTCAAGTTATAGACGTTGTCTACCCCTTGCAGGTACATAGCCAGGCGCTCCAGACCGTAGGTGATCTCGCCGGTGATCGGCTTGCAGTCGATACCACCCACTTGCTGGAAATAGGTGAATTGCGTCACCTCCATGCCGTTGAGCCACACCTCCCAGCCCAAGCCCCATGCGCCCAGGGTGGGGTTTTCCCAATCGTCTTCAACAAAGCGTGTGTCGTTCTTTTTGAGGTCAAAGCCCAAGGCTTCGAGCGAGCCGAGGTACAGCTCCAAAATATTGGCCGGTGCGGGCTTGAGCACCACCTGGTATTGGTAGTAGTGCTGCAAACGGTTGGGGTTCTCTCCATAGCGGCCGTCTTTCGGGCGGCGGCTGGGCTGCACGTAGGCCGCTTTCCACGGTTCGGGGCCAAGCGCTCTTAAAAATGTAGCGGTGTGCGACGTGCCAGCGCCCACCTCCATGTCATACGGCTGCAGCAAAGCGCAACCTTGTTTAGCCCAATAGGACTGCAGGGTAAGGATAATGTCTTGAAAACTCAGCATAGAGCGCTATTTTAGCGTCTCTAGGCGAGTTTTTATAAGAAAAATGAGCCTCTAGCCCAGCAGAATATTGCGGGAGCAGCTATTTAATTCATAGCGATTTCAAATAGAGAGACTGGCTACTCCCAGGCAAACTGCTCAATCTCCTGGTCCATCTTCAAAACAAGCCTCTAAGCCGCATCCGCCCCCTCCACCCATCCCACCACCCCCTCGACCTCCACCACCCCAGCCGGCTGCTGGGCCACCAGGGGAAACACCCGCTGAACGACCCCCACCGGAAGGCATTGGCTGCGAGCCAGCCGTTGATCCAGCGGTAGTAACCCAACCCTTGCCCACATTTGTGCCTTTGGGTATGGGTTCGGCAGTGCGCACGGTGCTTGTTTGCCGAGTGCCTGGGTTCATCACAGGGCTTGTAAACGATTGGGCGCTTGCAACCATTGGCAGCGCACTTGCCAATGTACAGGTCATTAGACCCGCCAACACTTTCAACTTATACATTATTAACTCCTTTTAGCTCAGGTTATTACTGAATCTATGCTTTGTCATTTCGGTCTTTGGATTTGTCCACCGCCCCCACCAAAGCTACCGCCGCCCCCTCCTCCTCCTCCTCCGACCCCACCCATACCGCGACCGCCAACACCGCCTTCTCCACCAATCGGCCGAACTGGCATGGGCGTAGATCTCGCGGTTGATCCGCCGGTCGTGACCCACCCTCCTCCAACACTGGTGCCTTTAGGGATTGGCTCTGGAGAATGCGCAGTGTTGGTTTGTCTAGTACCTGGATTCATCAC
The DNA here is from genome assembly GCA_043749385.1 of Polaromonas sp. Lineage (GTDB taxonomy): Bacteria > Pseudomonadota > Gammaproteobacteria > Burkholderiales > Burkholderiaceae_C > JAAFIP01. The sequence continues at coordinate 1,259 of JAYVDN010000016.1, read as the reverse complement.
AGGGTTTGTGAAGTGTTGGGCGTTTGCCGGTATTGACATTGAAGTTAACACCGTAAAAGATATTAGGCCAATTGCCACGTTCAAATCTTTCATATATTTATCCTTCTTGGCTCAAGCAATAAACATAAGTTGTGATCGAGCCAAATACACAACTTATTTGCCGCAATTTACGACAAACTTAATGTGACTTGTTCTGCGATATTGGTGTAGCGTACGTCTTCACCCAAAAAGGTGAAAGTAAAACTCGCCAGTAACAAATTTAGGTGCGAGAATTTGTATATTCGTATTTTTTCAAGCCACCGATCTGCCAGTCATACCCACCATGCAACCCTTGAAACACCGCGTCATCATCTGCGAAGACAACTTGCCATTGCGCAAGGAGTTTGAGGCGTTGATCGCTGGCTGTGAACGCTATGAACTGGTCGGCTCGTCAGCTTATGGGTTGGATGTGATGGATTTGCTGAGCAAGATCAAGGTGGATATATTGCTGCTGGACTTGCAGTTGCCGGATACGCATGGGATTGAAGTGCTCAAGCACAAGCGGCGCGTGCAGCCGCGGTGTGAGGCACTGATCGTGACAGTGTTTGGCGATGAGCGCAGCGTGCTGGACGCCATTGAGGCGGGTGCCACAGGCTATGTTCTGAAGGACGAGCCGGGCGTGCGGCTTTTGGAGTCGATGGACGAGCTGCTTGGAGGTGGTTCACCCATTACGCCATCGATTGCGCGCCTGATGCTGCGCCGCCTGCAGCCCCAGTTGCCAGAACGGCCCTCGGCCGGCGCTACTGTCGGTACGTGGAACGAATCTTTGCCCGCAAAGTTACCGTTTGAATGGACTGAGCGGGAGGACGAAGTTTTATCATATGTAGCTAAAGGGTACTCTGTGCAGGAGGTGGCTGATCTGCTGCATTTGTCTGCCAACACCATCAAAACCCATGTCCGTCGCATCTACAAAAAACTCAGCGTTACGTCGCGGTCTGAGGCACTACATGAAGCACGCGCTTTGGGTTTGCTTGACCGCCGTGCTGCTGGCGCTGCAGGCCTACGCACTAGCCCCTGAGACTGCGCCACCCGCTATCACGGTGGTGGGGCAGGCAGAGCTGGTTCGCTCAGGCATGCCATCACAAGCCGTCAAACTCCAGCACATTATCCCCAGTGTGCCTGGGCAAACGCATACGGCTACCTACCGCGTGCAACTGCCTGACACGCTGAATCGACAGGTACCACTAGGCATGTACATCAACAACATCCGCCAACATATC
>JAYVDN010000015.1:0-6005 GCA_043749385.1 Polaromonas sp. | reverse complement strand
AGAAGCCCTAGACCGCGACGTGCGCAAACCCCACGAAAACCCCGCCATCGGCGTGCTGCTGTGCGCCAGCAAAGACGACGAAGTAGTCGAATACGCCCTGAGCCGCACCGCGTCGCCCGCATTGATAGCGCAGTATGAGACGCAGTTGCCGGACAAGGCGCTGCTGCAAAGCAAGTTGCATGAGTTCTATCTGCAGAATACGGGTTTCTTAAGTGATGCCGAATGATCAAACGTTTTGGCTGACTGTTTTATGCAGTCAAACTGGACAATGCCATGCTAAATCTGCGCTACAGGATCTTGCACTTGAGGGATACTTAAGAGTGTGTTCGCAGGCTCACAAAAGCGTTATACCTGTACTTGCCTCATTTAGTTTGTGAAGTAGACATAAACATGATTACAAAATTTACGATAACCAATTTCAAACGACTTGCTAGTGCTGAACTGGAGCTTGGGAATGCAGCCATTTTTATTGGTCCTAATAACTCGGGGAAAACAACCGCCCTTCAAGCCTTGGCGTTATGGGATATCGGGTGGAGACGTTGGAGCGAGAAACGTGAAAAGTCCGATAAAGATGTAGTCAGCTTAAAACAACCTCCCGCGGAGCGGGTTGGCGTAACTATCAACCGTCGTGATTTATATTCGATTCCGATGCCAAGCGCGAGATTGCTCTGGAATGATCTGCGTACTCAAGCCAATATAGTTATTGATAAAAAGCAAAGCACCCAAAAAGTCTACATCACGCTGAAAGCCGAGGGAGTACACGACGACAAACCTTGGTTTTGCACGCTTGAATTCTATTACGCTAACGAAGAGTCTTTTTATTGCCGCTTAAAAGAGAGCAGCGAGGCTGGGCGAATTCCTGCAGGTGTGAAGCGACATGCGGTGGTCTATCTTCCGCCTATGTCGGGTTTAGCTGAGCGTGAACATCGCAAAGAGCCCGGGGAAATCAGCGTCCTCATCGGTGAGGGCCAAACAGCCCAAGTTTTGCGCAATTTGTGCTGGCAGCTGTACCAGCAGCAGGATAAGAGAGATTGGGAAAAGCTAATCGGATTTCTTAAAGATCTATTTGGTATTACCTTGCAAAGCCCCATTTATGTAACTGAACGAAGCGAACTTTCATTGACATACAAAGAATTCTCTGGAGTTGAATTGGATTTATCTTCGTCCGGGCGAGGGTGTCAGCAGGTGTTGCTTTTGATGAGCTTTCTGCTAGCCAATCCTCGATCGGTGTTGTTGCTGGATGAACCAGATGCGCATCTTGAAATACTTAGGCAGCGTGACGTGTACAACATATTAACTGAGGTGGCTTTTTCCAACGGATCTCAGATTATTGCAGCTAGTCACTCTGAAGTGGTTTTGCAGGAGGCAGCCGAACGGGATGTTGTCATGGCATTTGTCGGCAAGCCTCATAGGATCGACACTCGAACGCGTAGGAGTCAAGTTAAAAAAGCCTTGGAATCTATACGCATGTCCGATTATTATTTAGCAGAACAAAAAGGTTGGATGCTTTACCTTGAGGGGTCTACAGATCTCGCCGTTCTAAGGCGACTTGCAGAGCGGTTGGATCATCCCGCAAAGGCAATTCTTCATGGATCTGTCCCCGTTATGTACCTTGGAAGCAATATACCGAACGAGGCGCGACTTCATTTTCAAGCACTGCGCGAGGCAAAACCTGATTTAGTTGGCTTTGCGTTATTTGACAAACTTGATAAAGAGTTGCATGTCGGTTCTCAACTTACAGAAAGAATGTGGCTACAGCGAGAGATAGAAAACTATCTCGTCACACCAGAAAGTCTCAAAGCGTTCGTCCAGCTAGGTTTAAGAAGTGACGATCTTATCGAGCAGGCTGAGGGTGTGAATCGATTAGAAGTTTTAAATGCCTGCATGGACGAAATTGTCAATGCTTTGAGATTGACAAATAAGCCCGATCCTTGGGGTTCTGATATAAAAGTTACCGACGAATTCCTTGATCCTTTGTTCAAACTGTATTACGAGCGTCTAGGTATACCTCAGCAGACGTTCAAACGGGACTACCATGGCTTGGCTGATGTTGTTCCAGTTGCGGGACTTCCAAGTGAAGTAGCCAGTGTGCTTGATGATTTGCTTTCTGTCGCATCCAAAGCAGTACCAGCAAGTTAGGCCGACGATGCCCACATGTACCAAATGCGAAGGATCAAGATTCAATAGCTGGAATCGCTGCATGGACTGTAGGAACAAGAGAGCTGTCGTCCGCGCGGAACGCATTAAGGCAAATGGAGGGGCTCATACCAAGAAGGAATGGGAAAGGTTGCTTTCGGAGTGCCCCGCTTGTGCGGTATGCGGAAGAAAATGGTCTGAGGTGAAACTTCGGCCAGATGCTCGCTATGGCCAGATGCTCGCTATAGAAACGTTTGGACCAAAGGCCACAAGACTCCGATATTCCACGGCGGTACCGACGCCATTTCGAATATTCAGGCCGAATGCTATGAATGCAACTTTAAGAAGAACGCTGGAAAACTTACGAAATCGAAGGAGAAAGTTGTGGCCAGGGACCAAGATCGCTTCTCGCGTGCATTCTGTTTTGTTCTCGAATCGGGCAAAGAAATCTATCCGGTGAAAATGAAGCGCCGCGAAACGGGCAACATCGCCTTTCGAGTGTCCCCTGGCGGCACCGGCGGCAATACGGTGAAAGCCAGCGAAGAGGTGGACGAGCCGGCAATGATTCGCAGAGTCTTGAAGGAAGGGTTTGCGGTCCGATGTTCGTCTCATGACGGTGAAATAAATGGGCTCTACAAAGCCGGCCATCGCGCTGTTCGCGAAGTCCGATACCTGGTCTAATCTCCATTCTGCCGGATAGGCACGAAAATTTACGCAGGTCGGCGTATTCAAACGTTAACTAGTTAAAAACGGCTAAATGCATTTTCCCCGAACTACCTTGGTCTACTCGACCGAAACCGGCCGCATCTGCCCCGATTGCAGCCAGCCGGTGGCGCAGTGCCAGTGCGCGGCTAACAAGCGGGCCTTGGCTGCGGCCAGCGGCGCGGCGGCGGATGGGGTGCTGCGGGTGCAGCGCGAGACCAAGGGGCGGGGCGGCAAAAGCGTGACGCTGGTGCGCGGCTTGGCGCTGGACGCTGCGGCGCTGGCCGCTCTGGGCAAGCAGCTCAAAGCCGCCTGCGGATCGGGCGGCACGGCCAAAGACGGCGTGATAGAAGTGCAGGGCGACCATGTGGCCACGGTGATGGCGGCGCTGGTGAAGCTGGGGTATGCGGTAAAGCGCTCTGGGGGCTAGTAGGCGGTAGGTTTAGGTGCCTTTTAAGCCACTAGCCCAATAGAATATTGTACGAGCAGCTATTAAATGCGTAGTGACTTATGCGGCTTCTGGCGGGTTCCCAAGCCAGAAAAATACGCCATCTTGGTAAATACTGGTTAAAATAACAGTTATTCGGTAAAGAAAACCTTGCGTGCAATCTGCACAACGATGTCATGACCAGCCCCCAGCAATTCCTTATCTACCAAAGCGAAGACGGCTCCACCCGCATTGATGTGCTGCTGGAAGCTGAGACGCTTTGGCTGAGCCAGAAGCAGCTGACCGAGCTGTTTGGCAAGGCGAAGGGCACGATCAGCGAGCATATTAAGCACATCTTTGAGGATGGCGAGCAGGATGAGAATTCAGTTGTTCGGTTATTCCGAACAACTGCCGCTGACGGCAAACAATATGAAGTGGCGCACTACAGCCTGGACATGGTGCTAGCCTTGGGTTTTCGGGTGCGCAGCCCGGTGGGGGTGCGGTTTCGGCGCTGGGCTAATGACAAGCTCAAAGAGTATATTGTCAAAGGCTTTGTGCTGGACGATGCGCGGCTAAAGAACCCCGGCGGTCAGGGCACGGGGCAAGACTACTTTGACGAGCTGACGCGCCGCCTGCAAGACATTCGCACCAGCGAGCGGCGCTCTTACCAAAAGATCACCGATATTTACGCCACCAGCGTGGACTACGACAGCAACGATGCGCTCACGCAGGCGTTTTTTGCCACAGTGCAAAACAAAGTGCATTACGCCGTGCACGGCCAGACGGCTGCTGAGCTGGTTGCCGCCCGCGCTGACAGCAGCCAGCCCAACATGGGGCTGACCAACTGGCAGGGCGCACGCATTCGCAAACCGGACGTGAGCGTGGCTAAAAACTATTTGTCAGAGGCCGAGCTGCGCGCCCTGAACAACCTGGCCGAGCAGTATCTTATCTTTGCCGAAGGCCAGGCTTTGCGCCGCGTAGCCATGAGCATGCAAGACTGGGTCACCAAGTTGGAGGGGTTTTTAACGCTGAACGACCGCGAGATATTGAAAGGCGCGGGCACGGTGTCGGCGCAGTTAGCCAAAAGCCAAGCGGAGCACGAGTTTGATAAATTCAGGGCGGAGGATGACCTGCGGTTTGAGTCGGATTTTGACCAGATGCTCAAGCAGCTACCCGCTAAGCTACCGGGCAAGCAGCGTTAAATGCGCACCGTGCTGAAGCCACGTTGTTCTATTCCACTGAAACCGGCCGCATCTGCCCCGATTGCAGCCAGCCGGTGGCGCAGTGCCAGTGCGCGGCTAACAGACCACTACTGCAAACTCGGAGAAGGCATCACACTCGCTACATATTCAGTAGCTGCTCCCGCGATATTCTATTGGCTTGCAGCCCTATAAGCACCTTAAAAAGGCCCAAAAACGAGCGGTTTTTAAGCTGCCAAGTGCTGTGGCGGCTTGAAAACCGGCTCCACAGTGCCGATTTGGCCTGGTTTTAGGGTATCAATCGGGCTGCAGGCCAATAAAATATAGCGGGAGCAGCTATTAAATGCGTAGTGGTTTATACGGCTTCCAGTCGTTGCACCGTGTCGGTAAACTGCGCCACCACGCGTATCAGCAGGGCGGCTTGGGCGTTGGGTTTAGCGCGGCCTTGTTCCCAGTTTTCTAGTGTGCGCAGGAAGCGTACAAGCATGGAGGCTGGAGTTCAATGAAAAACACCCGCTGACTTTGGCACGTAGAGCGGGTGCTTGGAATAAGGGTTGAGAGATATAGGGTGAACCGAATCACCACACCGCATGAAGCCGACTTTTGTCTCTCAACGGCCTCGATTCTGGCGTCTAAGCCACTGAAACCAGCCGCTTCGGCGCCAATTGCAGCCGACCGATGGCGCAGTGCCAGTAAGAAGCTAACAGACCACCACTGAAAACCATAATATTCGCTACATATTCAGTAGCTGCTCCCGCGATATTCTATTGGCTTGCAGCCCTATAAGCACCTTAAAAATGCCCAAAAACGAGCGGTTTTTAAGCTGTCAAGTACTGTGGCGGCTTGAAAACCGGCTAGACGCTGCCAATTTAGCCTGGTTTTAGGGTATCCATCGGGCCGCAGGCCAATAGAATATCGCGGGGGCAGCTATAAAAAATATAGTGAGTAGCGCTGCTTTACAGTCCTGTCAAAATCTTCAACGCTTCTTCCACGCGCTTCATATGCGCTCGCGTGAGCTCGGCGATGGGTTTGTTGCCCATCAAGCGTTGGTTGGATATGGCGCGAATTTGGTCTATCAGCGCGTCGGTTTCTTCCTTCATTTTGCCCAGCTTGCCAAGCGCTATGTGCAAGGGGTAGCCGTCGCCATGGGCGTCGCGGTAGACCTGTGTGGTGCAGGGGATGATGATGGTAGTGGGGTGGCCTGCGTGGTTCAAGATGTCGGTTTGCATGACGAGTGCCGGGCGGCTGAGTTTGCCGGGCTCTTCTTTGTGGGTTTGGGGCTCGAAGTCAACCTCCCATAGCTGGCCGCGCTGCACTTTACTCAAGGCCGTCTCCGGTGGCGGTGTCCATGGCCTGGTTTTCGGCCAAGCTTTGTGCTGCCAGCGCCTCGGACAAAAAGACCATGCGCTCTTTGAGCACACGCTCATTTTTCTCACGCACGGCTTCACGCAGATATTCGGAGCTGGGCATGTTAAAGAGTTTGGCCAGCCTTTTGGTTTGCTCCGCAAAGTCTTGCGGAGCGCGAAAGGAGAGGGTATTTG
>JAYVDN010000014.1:0-5987 GCA_043749385.1 Polaromonas sp. | reverse complement strand
GCGCGCATTGACCGCGAGTCGGCCACCCAAATGGCCACCGCCATGCAGGTGCCCGGCAACAACATCACTTACCTGCAAGACAGCGATGCCACCGGCAACAATATCCGCCAAGCGCTGGCCACCATGAATACCCGCGTGCAAGACGGCGACCGCGTGTTTGTGCACTTCAGCGGCCACGGCACCCGGTATAACGATGCCGCCTCGGGCGGCTGTGTAGAGGCCCTGCTGGCCTACGACGGCGGGCAGAGTGGCACCATCACCAACCGAGAAATGAGCGAGCTGCTCAAGCCCATCACCGCCAAAACCGACAAGCTGTTTGTCATGTACGACGCCTGCCACTCCGGCGGCATCGTCAACGCCGCGTCCACCGCACGCACACGCGGCTTTACCAACGCAGAAGACGAAGGCACCTTGCGCCCCAAGTTTGCGTCCATCTCCGAAGAGTGCGGCCGCCCCGTCAACGTGAAAGGCCGCAACCTGCTGGTAGAGCAGGTAAGCAAAGGCACGCTGCCGCAAGACGTGATCCACATCAGCGCCAGCAAAGACAACGAGATCAGCTTTGACGACTCCAACAAAGGCGGCCTGGCCACCCAGTACATGCGCGACTGCATGCTGCGCGACGCGCAAGACCTGGACGGCTCTGGCGCTATCAGCATGGAGGAAATTCGCCAATGCGCCCAAGCCAAAATCGACAAACGCATGAGGAACGATGCTAACTTCAAGGCCCACAATATTCAGCTCTCAGGCAACACCGGCTTTATCCCCGCATGGTTCAGCCAGGCCACCCCGGGCGCTGCGCAGGCTGCTGTAGCGGCTGCGCCCACGCCGCCTGTGGCCTCGGTGTTGACCAATCCGCCCAAGCCTATTGCAGTTGCGGTGGCCGCTGCCGCATTGCCTGTACCTGCTACAGCAGTGCCCGCTGCCGCCGCTGCCGCCGTAGCCGCCGCGCCGGTCGCAGTAGCCTCGCCTCTGGCCATTCCCGTGCCACCCGCAGCAGCCCCCACAGCCCTGACCGGCGCGCAAGCCCTGCAACAAATGTTTGACCAGCGCGATGCCAAGCGCACCGTGCGCGTCGTAGTGAACAAAGAGCAACTCAAAATCGGCCAAGACAGCCTGGACTTCGCGGTGCAGTCCGACCGCGCAGGCTACGTGTATGTCGCCATGGCAGGTTCAGACAATAAATCTTTGTACCTGCTGTTCCCCAACGACCTGGACCAAAACAACAAAATCGAAGCCAACCAACAGCTCATGCTGCCCCGCCCCAACTGGCGCGTCAAAGCCGGTGGCCCCGAGGGCCGCGACAACCTGCTGATCTTTGTAGCCGACGGCCCGCGCGACCTGACCCAATTAGGTGCCAGCAAAGACGGCATCAACAAAACCGGCCCCTTCGTCACATCGCTGAACAACAGCGCGGGCCGCGCCAGCCTGGGAGCCCTCATGTCCACCGGCAAAACCGTCACCAGCCAAGAATGCATCAGCGCCAACGCCCGGCGCAACAACCCACTGTGCTCGGACGCGTACGGCGCGGCGATGGTGGCCGTGGATGAAGTGCGCTAGTGGTATGTGCAAGAGCACATGATGAAACGCGCTGATAAACTGCATGAACAGGTGAATAACCGCGCCCAGCAGCCCTACCCGGCTGCGCTGTCAGGGTTTGATGTGGTGCGGTGGCAGTAAGGCGTGCCGGTTCGCGCGCCAGCATAGTAATGGCTAGAATGCAAACATGAACTTCACTTTGACCGTACCAGACACCTTGCCCGATGCCCTGCAAGTCTCCAGCGGGCAGTTTGCCGCACTGGCCAAGCAGGCTATGGCCGTGAAGCTGTTTGAGTCTGGCAGGCTGAGCACGGGGCAGGCCGCGCAACTGTGTGACCAAACGCGGGTGGAGTTTTTGCTGTCTTTGCCGCAGTGGGGTGTGGCCCAGCTGTGCTATCCCGCCAGCGAGTTGGCCGCTGATCTGACCAATGCATAGCCATATGTTTACTGCATAGCTGCATAGCTGCGTACGCCAGCATGTCAACCAGCATTGTTTTAAATACCTCCCCTACGCTCGCATAGATCGCGGCGCTAGGCAATTTAGAGCTGCTGGCTCAAATTTATGATCGCGTTTTATTTAGCGACACGGTGGCACAATAAATACGCCAAGCAGGGCAGCAAGGTTTTGGTGTGCTGGCCTCTGACCAAGTTTTGCAAAAGGGCGCACCCTTCGAGCTGCATTCTTTGGCACAACCAATGGCTGCGTGGTTAACCGCCGCGTTAGATGCGGGTGAGGCTTCGGTTATCGCCTTGGCGCAAGAGCATAAAGCGCCGTTAGTCTGCATCGACGAGCTGGCGGGGCGACGTATAGCCAGGCTCAATGGCCTTCAGGTTACCGGATCACTCGGCATCTTGCTGAAACTCAAGGCTCAAAATCATATTCCAGCGATAGCACCTTGTATCGAGAAAATGCGGGCGCAAGGCATTTGGCTTTCTGCCAAGCTGCGTGCACAGGCGCTGGAACTTGCAAACGAATAACGACGATATGCATGACGGGAAGTTAAAGCGCGAGGTGGCGAAGTCCTCAGGAGTCAAGCGAAAAGCTGCGTCAGTATCATTTGGCGATTTGATTGGTGTGTTGCCTCAATCAGTCAAAACCCACACCACCGAAGAAATGGCGCGGGCGGTTGGAAAAATCCTTGCTAGAAAGCATCGAGGCAATTAGTTTTTACCCCGCGTACCCAACACCGCTGCGCCAATAATCAGCGCAGTGGCCAAACCAATACTCCACGTCAGTGGCCGTCCGGTCACCACGATCAGCAGCGCGGTAGAGGCCAGCGGCGTGATATAGCTCAAGATGCCGATCTGCCGGGCATCGCCCTTCTTCAGTGCAGCGTCCCACAAGAAAAATGCTGCGCCCAGTGGCCCGAGACCCATCACGGCCATCAATGCCCAATCTTTGCTGCTCAGTGCTACGGCTGGCTCCATCAGCGCGTGGCAGAGCACCGACAGCAGGCCTGAGACTATGCCAAACAGGCCAATTGCAGCCGTGGGAAAGCCGCGCCCCGTGCTGGCCAGCCGTTTGCTCATCAGTGAATAGCTGGCCCAGATGAAGGCAGAGCAAGCGGCGGGAATGTAGCCCCAGGCAAAGCCTGTGTTGGCCAGCCCTTGCAGGCCGTTCTTAAATAAACCATCACCTAATATCGCAATGCAAGCCCCTGCAAATCCTGCGCAAGCAGCTACGATATGCGTAGCAGAAAACTTGGTGCCTGGCAAAAACAGCGGCGCCATCACGACAATCCCGAGCGGCCACAGGTAGTTGACCAAGTTGGCCTCCACTGGCGGCGCGTGGCGCAGTGCGATGAAGAGCAAAAAGTGAAAACCAAACAGGCCGTAGATGCCCAAAGCCAATGCGCCTTTGGACACTTTCCACTGCCTAAAGAACGGCCAGGCAGGCACGCTGCCGATCAGCAGTGCAATACCTGTCAGTAAAAACGGCGGGACGTGTTTGAGTGAAATGCCTAAAAGGGCCAGTGACGACCACAGTGCAATCGCGCACAGGGCAAGTACGGTTGCAGGGATTTTGTGCATGGAGGTCAAAACAGAACAGGGGGCAATGCGGTGCGAGCTATCGTAGCATTGCGGCGCAAACGCCCGAGGCACAACGGCTATCAGCGCAGCCACAACAACCAAGCGACGAAGCAGGCAGTCAGCCCCCACGCCAGGAGATTGACCGGGTCAAATTCTCCCGGCAAATGGCGCGGCCCGAGCAGATGATGCAGCACGCGGTACAGCTGGGTCTCGCGCACATCGCCGCGCATGCGGCGCAGGCGCTCGCCCCAAGGGCGTGCTTGTCTGGGTAAGCGGCCATGCAAGATCGGCTCGACATGGTTGAGCAGGGGCGTGAGCAAGTGCAGCTGCGGCAGGGCTACGCTCTGGTCGCATTGGGGGCAGCGAATGTCGGTCGTGGGGTCGAGCGCCTGCCCGCATCCAATGCAGTCAAACGCCCATGCCTGTGCGGGGGTATCGATGGGCACCGCATCGCCAAAGCGCAGCAGCAAAGCGGCGGTGAGGCGCGGTACGTCCACCATGACCAACGGGCTATTGCAGTAGCTGCAGTCTTGCGTGGCGTTGTCCATGGGCGCGCCACAGTTCAGGCAGGCCAGGCTGCGGCCTTGCGTGCGCAAGGCCTGCCGGTCATGCGGGTAAATAGGCCGCACCAGGCCGCGCTCGGCCAGCAGCAAGCTGTAGCCTTGGTACTGGCCATGGCCGCGCGGGCATTCTTGCGCAGCACTGCGGCCAAAGCGGGTGAGGTTGCGTACGGCGTTGAGCGGTGACTGGCAGCGCACACAGCCCAAACGCGTGGCCAGCGGGGCGTTTAACGCCGGGCTGGCGATCATCTGGCGAATCAGCTGCACCCAGCCCAGACCCGACAAGCGCACCGACTCCAGCGGGTCAAACCACACCAAATGGCAGTGCGTGCACAGATCGGCATGCACTTTGGCGGTGTAGTGGCCCTCTAAAACTACAGCTTTCAAAGGCTGCTTGCAGCTGGTACATTTGCTTTGGAGTTGCATGACTTACAGGTAGGAAAAATTCGTTTGGAGGCGGCGTGCGCTCTCGATGCTGGCGGCTTGCAAATCTGCGCCAATGTCCAACTGCGCGGCTTGCTCCCAAAACTCTATTGCCCATTCGCGGGCTTGGGCTTGCTCTGCAGCGAAACCTGGTGGCATGAGCTGGGGCCGTATGGGTGAACCGCTCAAAGCGCCTTGGTGTATGTCAGGCTTCCACATCATGGGCAGCATGTCATACACGGGTGCAAGGCGAATCTTGGGCGCTGTCACATCTTCAACGAAGAAAGAGAGGTTACCCGAGTGCATGTCGGTGTTGCCGATGTAGTGACCGAAGGCGAAGATGGTGGCTATGTGGCTGAGCTCCAGCGCTGTGATCATGCCTTTACTTGCCAATGTCTCGCTGGTTTTGACCCAGTTCGTCCAGCTGCCGCCCACGAACTCGTCCTGCAGCGCGGCGATGGCTACAACATGCCGCTTTCCTTCAGTGCCAATACGGTCAAAGCGAACAGATTCTAGATACGTGCGTTGTGAACTGTGCAATAGGTGTGTTGCAGCTGTGTCGATACCGTGTGCAGCCAAGGTTTGCAGGGCGAGTTGTTCCAGTGTGAGCAAGGCTCGCCAGCGCGCACCAAATGGTGTGCCGTGAGGGGGTGTGAATTTGACGATGCAATGATGGCGATCTTGCGCGCCTGAGTATTCAGATAAAAATTTGGGTTGCTCTCCGCCCGCACTGGAGCCAAGTGGAAGGGTTTGACTGGCGTTGACGGCGGTGGTGTCGTATTGCGTCAGTCTGTCGGCAACGGCTGCGCTGACCTCATCGACCAAGCGCCCAAAAAACCCTATTTGCCCGACCTCGAATGCGCCCGGTGGGTTGTGATCATGTTGGGTGATGATGAGCAGTATGTGTGCCAAGCTCCAGTCATCGGGGTTTGGCGGAAAATCAGGACGCGTGCGTGCGTATTGCCGCCCTAGAAAACCCTGTGGGCGCAGCGGCATTAAAAACCAAGGCAAGCGCCCCGCTGCATTGAACCACTCGCCTCCAGTGGTTTTTGCAAAAGTGTGATTGGGGTGCAGATAGGTTAGCGCGCCCCAAGTTTGCACACTGCCTTGCGCATCTGTCAAACCAATAGACTGAACGGCAGGCCAGCCCAAAATATCTTTGCTTAAGGCATAGCGCGTACTGCGCGCCGCGCCCATGCGGCAGACGCGGTCACCCAGCTCGGCGATGGCTCTGGACAGTGTGGGCTGGCTGATGCTCAGTTTTTGACAAATTTCCCGCGAAGCCAGAGGCTCACTGCTCAAAAGCAGGGCGGTCAAGCGGTCTACCAATGGAATGTTTGAATCGATCATGAATAGATACTTTTTCGTAAGTATCTATCAAATAACATTTTTTTTCAATGCATGAATTAATTCATGAATGAATTTACGTCCCTTGTA
>JAYVDN010000013.1:0-5018 GCA_043749385.1 Polaromonas sp. | reverse complement strand
GACGTTGATACCGCGTGCCTGTGCAAACTGCGCAAAGCGTTTGTAAAAGCGGCGCGGCACCGCCGTGGCGCTGCCCACGACGATGAATTGGCTGCTGGCCGCTGCGAAATGGGTGGCAGTCAAGGCGTAGCCGTCAGCCGCCTGCAGGGTGATCACATGTTCAGTAGTCATGCGGCGCAGTGTAGCATTTACTAGACCAGTCTGTTTAGTACAGTAGTTTTGCTTTGGGTTTTGTTATGATCAGCGCAGACCATGCCATTGCCCAGCACCGAACCCTCTGCACCCAGCCAGCCGGATACCCGCAGCCGTATCTTGACGGCCGCGCAGCGCCTGTTTCGCAAACGCGGCTACCACGCCACGGGCTTGAACGACATCCTGGAGCTGGCCCATGCCCCCAAAGGCTCGATGTACCACCACTTTCCGGGCGGCAAAGAAGCCATTGGGGTGTGCGTGATCGAAGACATTGCCCGCGGCCTGCTGGGCCTGCTGGAGCAAAGCCGCGCCCGCAGCACCGAGGCGCTGGTTCTGCAAGTGGGCGAGAAGCTCAGCGTGACGATGGAGAAGACCGACTACGAAATTTGCGCGCTGTTCTCGGCCTTTGCGGCGGAGCGCAAAAGCTCACCCCAGCTGGGCATTGCGGTGGCCACAGCGTATGAGGGCTTGGTGGCCGCGATTGCCGCGCGTTTGCAACAAGACGGCCTGGCACCGCGTGCCGCGCAAGATAAGGCCTTGATGGTGACGGCCTTGCTGGAGGGCGGCTCTTTGCTGTCCCAGGCCCAGCAAAACAGCGCCGCCTTTCGCCTGAGCTACAAGCAGGCTGCGGCTTTGTGCAAACTCTGATGCACTGAGCCTGACGCTTGCGGCTAACCGCGGGTGCGCGCCAGATAGCGCTTGCGCCAAAATACAATGGTCAAGGCGATAGCTACTGAAACCATAGCTGCAAACGCCCACCAAAAGCCTGCCTTGTTGTGAATAAAGGGCATGAACTCAAAGTTCATGCCGAAAAACCCGGTGATCAAGTTGAGCGGCAAGAACACTGCGGTAATGGCTGTGAGCGTGCGCATGATGTCGTTGGTGCGGTTGCTTTGTGCGCCAAAGTGGATCTGCACTGCAGTCTCAGCAGACTGCTCCAGTCTGCGCACGTGGTGCATCACGCGCTCAATGTGCTCGATCACATCACGGCTACGCGCCACCAGGCTATCGCGTTCGCTGCGCGCTTCGGGTGTATAGGCCAGGGGTTGCTCTTGCAGAGTGTCCAACCACTCCTGCATAGCGTCATGCTGTTCGTCGCACAGATCCTCCAGCGAGTGCAGGTCATTGCGGGCGGTCAGCAAGGCGCGCCAGTTGACAAAACGGGTGCTGGGGCTCATCAACTCAGTTTGCCAATGGTCTAGCTGGGTGCTGAGGGTTTTGCGCAAATCCAGGTAGCCGTCCACCATGGCGTTGATCATGCGCAGCATCAAGTCTGCGGGTGAGGTTGGGCGGCGGGCATGGGCTTCTGTACCCATGCGGCGCACAAAGTCTTCTGCTGTGGCGCAGCTTCCAGGATGCACGGTGACCAATACACGGTCGTACAGCAAAAAGCCCACCGGTTGGGTAACGACATGCTTCAAAATCGCCGGACCCGATTTTTTTTGTGGCAGCGCCATCACCTCAGCAACTGCGCTGCTACCTATTATCAGGCGGCGAAAAATGATCAGGTCGTAGTCACTGGTGTAGTCGTAGTGGCTGGGGTGTTGGGCGTTGAGCAGATCCTGTTGGTGCAGTTCGATAGGCGGGGCGTGCGTCAAGCGCTGCAGTTGGCTGTAAAAGTCTGCCCAGCCCAGCTCTAACTCACTGCGCGTGCATGCCCACCAAATGAAGCCTTTGTCTGGTAGCGAGTCGGGCAGCGCATCCAGGCGTTGGGTTTGCTGTGCGTTGATCAAAAATAGGGACGCTGTGAACATACCGGTGTGTCTTTACAAAGTCATATTAGGCCGCTGGCTCTTTAAAGTAGCGTAGTAAAAACTATTTATGTTGTAGCAAATACTGCGCTGCGTCGAGAGCAAAATAGGTCAGCGCGCCATCGGCTCCGGCGCGCTTGAAGGCCAGCAGGCTCTCCATCATCACTGCGTCGTGGTCCAGCCAGCCGTTCAGGGCCGCGGCTTTGAGCATGGCGTATTCACCGCTGACCTGGTAGGCAAAGGTGGGTACTTTGAACTCGTCTTTCACACGCCGCACGATGTCCAGATAGGGCATGCCGGGTTTCACCATCACCATGTCGGCGCCTTCGGTAATGTCCAGCGCCACTTCGCGCAAGGCTTCGTCGCTGTTGCCGGGGTCCATTTGGTAGACTTTTTTGTTCGCCTTGCCCAGATTGGCCGCGCTGCCTACCGCGTCACGGAAGGGGCCGTAAAAGGCGCTGGCGTATTTGGCGCTGTAGGCCATGATGCGGGTGTGGATGTGGCCTTGCGCCTCCAGCGCCGTGCGGATAGCGCCGATGCGCCCGTCCATCATGTCGCTGGGCGCGACGATGTCTACACCGGCCTCGGCCTGCACCAGCGCTTGTTTGACCAAGAGCTGGACGGTCGCGTCATTGAGGATGTAGTTGCTGTCGTCCAGCAAACCGTCCTGGCCGTGCGAGGTGAACGGGTCGAGTGCCACATCGGTCATCACACCCAGCTCGGGGAAGTGTTTTTTCAGCTCGCGCACACAGCGTGGCACCAGGCCTTTGTCGTTCCACGCCTCTTGGCCGTCCGGCGTTTTGAGCGATGCGTCGATCACCGGGAACAGTGCCATCACCGGGATACCCAGCTTCACGCACTGCTCGGCTACGGGTAACAACAGGTCTACGCTCAATCGTTGCACACCAGGCATGGACTTGATGTCTTGGCGCTGGCCGCTGCCTTCCAGCACAAACACCGGGTAGATTAAATCGTGCGGCGACAGCGCGTTCTCACGCACCAGGTTGCGGGTAAAGGCATCGCGGCGCAGGCGGCGCGGGCGGCTATGAGGATAGGGGGCTTGGATCATGCTGCGATTGTGCCGTAAGGCTTGGCAGGTCGGTTTGCTGCGCCGATTCCAGGGCAACTCGGGGAGCGTCGATATTCACTGGGCAGAAAGGATTAACGCGGCTCACTTGAGAAACGTTAAAACATAGGAGAAACCATTAGACAAATAGCGCACACTATGTCGCACAAGAGACTTTATTGCAAATGGTTATGACTGATAGCTAAATATCACAATTTAACCCCTTGTAAAGTAGCCTGCGGTTTGTTAAATTACATGGTGAGCGGTTCGCCGCTTCCCGCTTTTCCTCCCTGAGCGGGTGCCTCAATGTGTGACAGCAAAAAAGGCTTCCCGCCCCAGCTAGACTGGGGCTTTTTTTTGCCTCCGCAAAAGGGGGCTTTTTTTTACCTCCGCAAAAGGAGGCTTTTTTTGCTTGCGCAAAAAGGGGCTTTTTTGCTTGCTGCCTGTTGAGCATACACTTGCCGCATGCTCTGGGTAAAAGCCTTCCATATAATTTTTGTCACCAGCTGGTTTGCTGGCTTGTTCTACTTGCCGCGCATTTTTGTCAATTTGGCCCAAGTGCAAGCCGACCTGGCCAACAGCGCTCCTGGCGAACGCCTGCGCCTGCTGTTGATGGCGCGCAAGCTGCTGCGCTTTATGTCGCTGCTGGCGGTGCCTGCGCTGGGCTTGGGGCTGTGGCTCTGGCTGGGCTATGGCATCGGCAAAGGCCCCGGTAATGGCTGGATGCACGCCAAGCTGTTGACGGTGCTGTTGGCCATAGGCTACCACCACGCTTGCAGTGTACTGCTGCGCAAATTTGAGCAGGACACCAACACCCGCGGCCATGTGTGGTACCGCTGGTTCAACGAGGTGCCCGTGCTGCTGCTCACCGCCGCCGTGATCTTGGTGGTCGTCAAACCGTTCTAAAACAGCACCGCTAGAGCTGCACAGCAACCCGTCGGCCCACCTCCATGCAGCAGCCCCACCGAAGTTCAGCCACCGTATTCGCCTTGTTGTTTGCGGTGCTGATCGCTTACGCCAGCCTCTACCCTTTTAGCGAATGGCGCGACCAAGGCGTAGGCGCTTTTGAATTTATCACCGCACCGTGGCCGCGCTATTGGAGCCACTTTGACACAGTGGCCAATTTTTTGGGCTACATGCCGCTGGGGTTTTTATCGACTCTGGCCCTGCTGCGTACCACGCTGGTACCTCGGCCGGTGGCGTGGGTCACCTTGGCGGCCAGCGTCCTGTCGCTGTGCATGGAAGCCTTGCAGACTTTCCTGCCGCAGCGCGTGCCCGCTTTGTCGGACTGGCTGCTCAACACCACGGGCGCGCTAGCGGGCGCTTGGCTGGCCAGTGCGATGGAGCAGCTGGGAGCGATTGACCACTGGAGCCGGTTTCGCAACCGCTGGTTTAAACGCGACGCGCGCGCCAGCATCGTGCTGCTGGCCACCTGGCCCGTGGCGCTGCTGTTTCCACCCGCTGTCCCTTTGGGTTTGGGCCAGGTGTTTGAGCGGCTGGAGACGACGATTGAAAACATCTTTGCCAACACCCCCTTTTTGCAATGGCTACCTGTGCGCTCGCTGGAGCTGCAGCCCATGGCTCCCGTCAGCGAGGTGGTGTGCGTGGCGCTGGGTTTGCTGGCGCCCTGCCTTTTGGGCTATGCGGCGATCCCGGATTGGCAGCGGCGGCTGCGGTTTTTCGGTGCGGTGCTGGTGCTGTCTATTTTGGCCAGTAGCTTGTCGACGGCGCTGAGCTATGGGCCAGAATATGCTTGGGCGTGGATGAAGCTGCCGGTGTGGATTGGCCTGGCTTGCGGCATCTCGGGCGCGCTGCTGTGTGCAGCGCTGCAAGAGCGCGCCTGCCTGGCCTGGCTGCTAGTGGCACTGGTGTGGCAGCTCAGCTTGGTTAACCTGGTACCCAGCACACCGTATTTTGCGCAAACCCTGCAGGGCTGGGAGCAGGGTCGCTTCATCCGCTTTAACGGCCTGGCGCAGTGGCTGGGCTGGATGTGGCCCTACGCAGCCGTG
>JAYVDN010000012.1:0-4024 GCA_043749385.1 Polaromonas sp. | reverse complement strand
TACCCAGCGGTGCGCGGAGAGGTCATGCGCGGTATGCCCACCGGGTATGCCGCCCCACCCTTGTCAGCAGTCATCGTGCCACCGGCTGCTGCGCTAGAGCCGCCACCCGTGTGGCCCGATGCAGCAGGCACCGTACGCGGGAGCGCGCTGTTTCCGCTCTACCCCTTGGTGCCTATCGCGGCGCTGCGTTTGCCCGCCTTGTATGAGCTGCTCACGCTGTTTGATGCCCTGCGCGCAGGCAGTGCACGCGAGCGCGCGCTAGCCCGCACCATGCTGGCAGAGCGGCTGGCGAGAGAACCTGTGGCATGAGTCGCCTGCACAACAACCCCAACGACCCGAATGTGGTGCTGCTGGAAATAGTGGCTGCCCGCTTGGGCAAACCGATGTTGGACAAGCTCGTATTTGTAGGAGGCTCGGTAGCAGGCTTGCTGATTACCGACCCCATGCAGCCTGCCATTCGTCCCACTGAGGATGTTGACCTGGTAGTACAAGTCACAGGGCGGCAAGGCTTTTATGCGCTGGAGGACGACTTGCGGGCACTGGGTTTTGTCAACGACATTAGCAGCAACGCGCCCATTTGCCGCTGGCGCTGCGCAGGTGTCATGGTAGACGTGGCGCCCAGTGACAAGGCCATTTTGGGTTTTGCCAACCGCTGGTACCCGCTGGGCCTGCAAACCGCGTTGCCCATCACATTGCCTAGCGGCGTAGAGATAACCGCTATCAACGCGCCCTGTTTTTGCGCCACCAAGCTAGAGGCGTTTGCCGATCGCGGTAACAATAGCGCGGGACAGCCAGACTATTTAGGCAGCCACGACATGGGCGACCTGATAGCGGTCATGGACGGGCGGGCCAGCTTGCTGCTTGAAATACAGCACAGTGCACCCGAGCTAAGGGACTATCTGGTGCAGCGCGCTGGCGTGCTGGTAAACGACCCGCGATTTATGCGCAGTGTGGACGGGCATGTACAACCAGACATGGTCAGCCAACTGCGCGTGCCATTGATTAAAAAAACTTTTCTAGCCTTGGCTGAACTCAACACTTTGACCGACCTGACATGACCACGCCCTCCAACGAAAAACCCAAAGGCCAGCCCCGCTCGCTGTCGGGCCTGCTGCCATTCCTCAAACCCTACCGTGGCCGCATTGCCTTGGCAGGGGTGTTTTTGGTACTGGCAGCGGCGGCAACCTTGGTGTTCCCTGTCGCGCTGCGCGGCTTGATTGACGGTGGGCTGACGTCAGGTGCTACGGATGCCGACAAAGGTGCATCGCTGTTGGCGCTGCGGGGGCATTTCTTTGAGCTGTTTGCGGTGGCGACCGCGCTAGGCTTGTTCAGCGCGGCGCGGTTTTATATGGTGAGCTGGCTGGGCGAGCGGGTCACCGCTGACCTGCGCAACGCGGTGTATGGGCATGTGCTGCACCAGTCGCCCGAGTTTTTTGAGACGACGCAGACGGGTGAGGTGCTGTCGCGTTTGACGGCTGACACCACGCTGGTGCAATCAGTGGTCGGCTCATCGCTGAGCATGGGCCTGCGTAACGGCGTGATGGGCATCGGCGCACTGGCGATGCTGGTGTGGACCAACCCCTATGTGATGACGCAGGTGCTGGGCATATTGGTGCTGATCGTGCTGCCCTCGGTGTGGTTTGGCCGCCGCGTGCGCAAGCTTTCGCGCGCCAGCCAAGACCGCATGGCCGACAGCAGCGCCATCGCGGCTGAGGTGCTGAACGCCATACCCGTGGTGCAAAGCTACACAGCAGAAGATCGAGAATCCAAGCGCTTTGATGCGTCCACACAAAACGCTTTTATGACGGCCAATCGCCGCAACAAAACCCGCAGCGCCTTGGTGGCCTTCATCATCATCGCCACCAGCGCCGCGCTGCTGTGGGGCCTGTACCAAGGCACGCAAGCGGTGATACAGGGCAAGATATCGGCGGGGCATTTGGGGCAAACCGTGGTCTACGTCATCATCCTGGCCAGCGCCTTTGCCGTGCTGGGCGAGGTGTATGGCGACCTGCTGCGCGCCGCCGGTGCGACAGAGCGCCTGATGGAGCTGCTGCATGCACCTTCACGCATAGTTTCCAAGCAAAACAAGGCTCTAGCCCAGCAGAATATTGCGGGACCAGCTATTGAATTAGTAGCGATTGACTTTCACTACCCGTCCCGCCCTAGCCAGCTTGCGCTGCAGGGCATCAGCCTGAAAGTGATGCCCGGCGAGACAGTGGCGCTGGTGGGGGAAAGCGGTGCCGGTAAAACCACGGTGTTCCAGCTGTTGCAACGCTTCTACGACCCGCAGCAAGGCCAGATATTGCTGAGCGGCACGGCATTGGCCGACCTGGCCCTTCCCGCCCTGCGCGGCGCGATAGCCGTGGTGCCGCAGGACGGCGTGGTGTTTTCGTCCACCGCCATGGAGAACATTCGCTACGGCAGGCCGGGTGCGACAGACGCCGAAGTGATGGCGGCCGCCAAAGACGCCTTTGCCGACGAGTTCTTAAGCAAGCTGCCAGAGGGGTACAACACCTTCCTGGGCGAGCGCGGTGTGCGCTTGTCTGGCGGCCAGCGCCAACGCATCGCGATTGCCCGCGCCATCCTGAAAAACGCCCCCATCTTGCTGCTAGACGAGGCCACCAGCGCGCTAGACGCGCAAAGCGAGCACATGGTGCAAGCCGCCCTGGAGCGCGCCATGCAAGGCCGCACCACCCTCGTCATAGCCCATCGCTTGGCCACCGTGCAGCAAGCAGACCGCATCGTCGTGATGGAGCACGGCCGCATCGTCGAGGTAGGCACACACGACGCCCTGGTGCAGCACGGCGGCGTGTACGCGCGGCTTGCGGCGCTGCAGTTTACGAGCTGATCTGCTTTATTGCTTGTACCTACAGCCTTTCAGCGCAGTAGCGTTGCCTTTGTTAGTTACTGGTTGACGAATGTACAGGTAATGCAACCGACGCAGGACATCAGAACGCTACATATTCAGTAGCTGCTCCCGCGATATTCTATTGGCCTGCAGCCCGATTAGTACCTTAAAACCGGCTCAAAATGACCACTTTTCAGCTCGCAAAGCACGCTGAATGCCTGGAAACCAGCTTTTCATCATCAATTTTCCCATTTCGGAGCCATTTTTAAGGTACTAATCGGGCTGCAGCCCTTTAGAATATCGCGGGAGCAGCTTCTGAATTAATAGCGTGCATATTTCTCCAAACGCATATTTGCGGGAAGTTCAGCTGACTTCGAACGCCCCAAGGCGCCTTCTGAGCACTGTAGCCAGCAAGGTAGCGCCCCAGCCAGTTCGTGGCTAGAATTATTCGGCGTATTCCCACATTCGTTCTTCAAGGAGAGCCCAATGTCCGCAAGCCCCCACGCCCTGAGCTGGTTCGAGATCCCGGCCACCAACTTCAACCGCGCCAAAGCCTTCTACGAGGCGGTGACACTCGATGCATTGACTCACTTAGCTTGAAAATTGCCTTTGATGCATTTTTGGCTTTTTGACGAATAAACTAAAGCTATGCGTACCACACTAGCCCTCGATGAGGACGTTTATACGTTTGCACGCGCGTACGCGCAGCCACAGCACATCTCCATAGGCGGAGCCATTTCCCTTCTGGCGCGCGAGGGCATTAGCCTGCAAAGTGCAGCAGTGGCCAAAGCCAGCAAGTCCCAAAGCAAATACACATTACTACCCGCGCGCAGCGAAGTCATTACCACCCAGCATGTACGTGAGCTAATGGATCAAAAAGGCATCTAAGCAGTGCCGCCCTATGCGAAGTACGCTCTGGAGAATAAAAATGCTTAAAAACACTCTGCTTTAAGATACTAATCAGCCTGCAGCCAAATAGAATATCGCGGGAGCAGCTATTAAAAATATAGTACTCACTTGCCCTGTAATTCCGTGCAAAATAGCTTTTCACAGGCCCCACATGCACCCACTCAAACTCTTCAGCCAGCTCCGCAAGCCCTTCGTGCTGCGCTAGCCGCCTACGTCCTCACCAGCCTTGGCCACTACGCCACCTATCGACAGTTCACCGAAACACTG
>JAYVDN010000011.1:0-1751 GCA_043749385.1 Polaromonas sp. | reverse complement strand
TAAATTTCCCAAAATAGCCAGCCGGTCTGTGCGCTGCTGCAAACTGCCACACGCCATTTCACCCAGCACCATGTCATGCATCAGCACCCGGTCAAGTTGCAGTAACTGCGCAAGTTGGTCGTTGCCAAAACGAATGTAGTCCACCCATATGGACGTATCTATCAATACCATGCTGATGGTTTGGCTTACGCCGCCTTGGCCGCGCCAGACGCAGGCTCGCTGCGCCTGCGCGGCGGTACTTCAAAATCGGGCTGGCTACCACCCAGCAAAGCCAATCGCCGCGCAGATTCACGGGCGATGATCGCCTTTAAGCTTTCGCGAATCAGCGGGGTGCGGTCGGTAATGCCGGTCAGCCGCGCAGCGGCAGCAAGCAGATCGTCGTCAAGGGTGATGGTGGTGCGCAAAATGTGCTCCTCTGTGAACGGATAGCATATTTTACGACATCTTTTGATGTCATGATTTACGCTATGGCACATACCGTTCGCTTAAGCCTGGTGGGTTGCAGCCAGGGCTTGCGCGATGCCTGCTCTACCTTGGTTAGGTTGCGGCGAAGGTTGTTCCTACCTTGGTCACATCCGCCATCCCCCACAAAGCCTGCACGGTGGCGCGCATCTCTGCTTCGCTAGCACCGCCACTGAACGCCGCCAAGCGCAGGGCCTTGTCGGTAATCTCTTCTCGCGTCAGCGTGTTGCCGGGGTCACCTTTAGGCTCATCTATCCGGCCCTGCAATACCCGTCCGTCCACCGTGTAGACGGTGACTTTGCCAATCCAGCGCTGGGGGTAAGCGGCATCGACCTCAGCGTCCAAGGCCATCTCTACCCGCTGGCACAGCGCGGTGGTGATGGGCTCGTTAAAGTGCTGCTCAAACTCGACCAAACCCGCATGGCCAAAGCGCGCCACCAGGGCCAACACGGTGCCCATGGAAAACTTGCTTTGGTGGACGGTGGCGGGGTTCACCACCGGGCCCAGCACGTCGATAGCGCCTTGGTGCACATGGGTCACCACGCGCGCTATCGACTCGGGCTGGAGCTTGTGTAGCTGCATCACCTGCAGCAGGGCGTCCGCCGCCGGATGGGTGTGGCGGCACGATGCGTGAAACTTGAACGAAGTCTCGGCCGTGGCCCAGCGTGTGCCCAGGCCGTCGGTGAGCTTGGCGGGGTTGGCGTCAACGGACATGCCAGCGGCCATGCCCTGCGAGCCCTCCAAAATTTGCGCTGCACCGGTAAAGCCGTCTTGGGCAAGACAAGCCGACATCAGGCCCGCAGCGGCGGCATGGGCGGTGTGCAACTGCTTGCTGTCGGCCCCGGTGCGCAAAAACTCCCACAGCCCGGCGGACTGCGTGCCTGCGGAGCCAAAAGCATGCTGCATTTGCGCGGCGTTCAAGCCCAGCAAACTGCCCGCCGCCGCTGCGGCTGCCAAGGTGCCGGCCGTCCCCGTGGTATGGAACACCTTGTAGTGGGAGCGACCCAAAAACTCGCCCACGCGAATGCCTACCTCGTAGCCCGCTACCGCAGCGGTTAGAAACTGCTTGCCGCTGCTGCCCAGGCTTTGCGCCATGGCCAGCGCCACCGGGAAGACGACCGTAGCCGGGTGGAACACCGAGCCGTTGTGCACATCGTCCTGCTCGGCCACATGCGATGCTGCGGCGTTGGCCATGGCAGCAAAGTAAGGGCTGGTGCGGCTGCGGTTAACCAGCACCTCGGCAGCGCCAGTTGCAGGCCCCATGCTGGCGGAAAAGCGGGTGATGGTCT
>JAYVDN010000010.1:0-1854 GCA_043749385.1 Polaromonas sp. | reverse complement strand
GTGCAAGGCTATGTGCCACCTACCGCTTAACAATGTACGCCCCTTGGCTACCGGTTCGAGTGGCGCCACGACCCTGCCCTAGCTACCTCGGCCCAACCCGCTCCACCAGAACCAGACCCGCGGGGCGCATTGGTTTTAACCACCCAGGTAATGGCCTCTGGTGTTGCAGCTCTGGTGGGTCCGGGACTAATGCCCTTCCTGACACTTAGCTAAACCCGCGGAATTTAACTTGCCAGGCGGTCTTGCCCTCACAGAATCTGCGCGCTCACATGTACTGTGGGCGCTGTTATTTGGCAATTTTGTCATCGGCACTGGTGTGATGCTGGTGCCCGGTTCGCTGAACGACATCAGCGGTTCGTTGAACGTGAGCATCGCCAGCGCTGGTCAGTTGATTACCTTTGGTGCCGCGCTGATGTGCATTGGCGCGCCCCTATTTGCCGCCATGGTGGGCGGCTGGGACCGGCGCAAGCTGCTGGCCGCATCGATGCTCTGGTATGGCCTGCTGCACGCGGCCTGCGCGCTGGCGCCGGGCTTTGCCAGCGTGCTGACACTGCGCGTCTTGGCTATGGCTGCACCGGCTATTTTTACACCGCAAGCCGCAGCGGTTGCGGGCCTGCTGGTGCCGCCTGAGCAGCGTGGCAAAGCCATTACCATGGTGTTTTTAGGCTGGTCTTTTGCCTCGGTGGTAGGTGCGCCATTGGGAGCATGGGTTGGCGGCAGGCTGGGGTGGCGCGTGGCCTTCGGTTTGTTAACGTTGCTTTCACTGACCAGCGCGTTATGGGTATGGCGCGCCCTTCCCGACGGTGTGCGCCCGCCGGCGCTCAGCGCCGAGCTATGGCGCAAGACCTTGTCTTCCAAAGTACTGCTCTCTGCGGTGGCAGTGACGGCCGTGTCTTCAGCCGGCCAGTTTGTGCTGTTTGCTTACCAAGCGCCATATTTGGCCTCCGCCTTGCACGCTAGCCCGCCGATGATCGCCGTTTACTTTGCATCGTTTGGCGTCTTCGGTTTATTTGGTAGCTTGGTTGTTTCCCGCTACGTTGACCGTTTGGGGCCACCCCGCACAGTCATGATGGCGCTGGCACTGATGACACTAAGCCTGCTGCTGTGGCCCTTGGGCACAAGTTTGCTGCTGATCTGCATTGTCAGCGTACCTTGGGCTTTGGGTTGCTTTTCTTGCAACTCAGCGCAGCAGGCGCGTTTGGTAGCCATTGCACCTGCTGTGGCAAGCGTAAGCATTGCGCTGAACACCTCAGCCATGTACCTGGGCCAAGGCGTCGGTTCAGCTGCGGGCGGCTGGATGATTGCCCATGGGCAGATGGCGCAACTGCATTGGTTTGGGCTAGCAGGCTTGCTGGCTGCCATGGTCGTTAGTGCATGGGCTGCGCTGTTGCAAAAACGCCACTAGAAGCACCGGCGTACAGGTGCTCTCATTTTTACAGCTTGGAGTTTCTAGAAGGTCTGAAGTCTCGATCTGTCGCTGAATCAAAGGCGATGCTATTGCCGTCATCGACTTTGGGTTTGGCTTTATCCTTGCCGATACCATCTGTTTTGGAATGCAAGGAAGATGCAGGCGCCGAACCTAACGGCGCACTTGCGCTTGCAGGCGCATCAGGAAAAATACCAATATCGATATCTACGCCGATGCTTTTGCTCGCCAAAGGCAAGTTTTTAAGCGCCTCTTCCCATTCATCGTCTATCGAGACTTCATTACCCGGGGCGCCCTTGGCAGAAGGATGCGCCAGAGATGCAGACAGAGGTTGCACCTCAGTTCCAGAAAATCCTGCGTTTGCAGGATCTGTGGCCCTACCGCGGCTGGCAAATCCAGGCATGGTGAGTTCCATCAAATCGCCGGGC
>JAYVDN010000009.1:0-11946 GCA_043749385.1 Polaromonas sp. | reverse complement strand
TCAATGTGCACGATGCGGCGGGCAGGCACTGTGGCGTGCTGCATGCCGCAGATGTGTGGGGTCTGGGCGGCACGGCCGGTGCGGGCACTGCGAATGCCGATGAGACGACGCTGAGATGACGCTCCCCAACGCGCCCCCCATTGCGCCGCCCTACCGCCCATGGCGAGACGGCCTCCTGTGGGCTGCTCTGGCCCTGTTGGCTTTGGTGGTGTACCTGCCGTTTTCACATGCCCTATTTTCCAGCCTGTTTCCCGCGCTGGAGCGCCCGGTGTACCGGCAAGAGCCGTTTGCCCTGTTGCTGTGGGAGCACTGCAAGCTGGTCGCCCTATCAAGTCTGGCAGCGGTGCTGGTGGGTAGCAGCGCCGGTGTTTTCGTCACCCGCCCCTCAGGCCAGCAATTTGAGCCCATCGTGCAGTCTTTGGTGTCCATGGGGCAAACCGTGCCGCCGGTGGCGGTGCTGGCCATCGCGGTGCCGCTGGTGGGCTTTGGTGAATTGCCAGCTTTGTTCGCACTGGCTTTGTATGGTCTGCTACCAGTGCTACAGGCCACGGTGGCCAGCTTGCAGGCCGTGCCCAGTGCCGTGCGCCAGGCAGCCGACGGCCTGGGTCTGTCGGCGTGGCAACGCTTTTATCAGGTGGAGGTGCCGCTGGCATTGCCGATCTGGATTTCAGGCATCCGCACCTCGGTCATCATCAATATCGGTACTGCCGCAATAGCCTCCACCGTCGGGGCCAAAACCTTGGGCTCACCCATCGTGGTGGGTTTAAGCGGCTTTAACACCGCCTACGTGCTGCAAGGTGCGCTGCTGGTAGGCATGCTGGCCATCGTGGTAGACATGGCGTTTGAACGCATCGCACAACGGGTGGCCTGGCAAAGTTAACTTACTTTGCCCGGCTTGTCATAGCCGCAGCGCCTTCACGTATCCCGTCATCTCCATATAGCCCCGGCCAATGTGGCGGCCTGCGCCATCGAACAGGTCGCTCAGACCCTCCCAGTACATCGCGCCGCTGGAGGCGCGGCAGTCCAACTCCTGGTTGTTGATGACGGCTTTGACGGTGTAGAACTCCGTGGGCATGCGCACGGTCCATTCCACCGGATAGACAGCCTGGCTGAGCGGGCTTTTCCAGGTGCTCTGGACGCTGAACTTTGCCGCATTGGGCGTGAACGGAAACGAGCGTCCGTCGGGCGCGCGCAGAGAACCGCCACCCCAGAACGAGCGATCCTTCGCATCGCGCAGGCGAAATGCGGTCAGCGCGCCGCCGTCAAACAGGTTCATGCCGATCCAGTCCCAGCCGACGATGTCCGGATGTGGCGGTTCTTCGCTCCACTCGTGGTCTAGCCACGCCGTGCCTTCTACAGCCCAGTTTTTTCCGCCGACGGTGATCACGCCCTGCGTTTTAAGCTGCGGCTCGCTGTAGTAGTAGCTGGCGTTTTTGTCGTCGGGGCCTCTCTGCGAGAGGCCATCCACGCCTTGCAGCAACACCTTTTGAACAGGCTTGAGAGACAGCGCCAACTTGAAGGCGTTGCCCTTGTCACTGCCGGCCAACTGTACGGCGTACCCATTGCCGCTAAGTTGGAGAGACCAGTCCTTGACCTGTATCTCCATGTCCGTCGTGCTTGCGATGGCGATGTCAGTGCCACCCCGTGCAACGCGCTGGTCTTGTAGCAGTTTTTTGCCCTGCACGTCCGTGATGGCACCTTGCGCGAAGATCAACTGCTTGGCTGCAAGCTTGGATTTCACGCTTTGGGCCACATCGACGCGAGAGCGGAAAAACGCCACCTCAAACCCAAACTCCCTGTCGCCTGATTTGGCATGCCCTGCGACGGTCCACCGTTCACTGCGGAACTCGGGGTGACTGCCAAAGTCTCGTGGGAAAGTGGGCTTTTTTTCGGGCAGCGCGGACGTGCCTGAGCTGGCAGCAAGGCCCGCGAGCAGCAGCGCACGGCGCTGGAAGTGAGGGGGATGCTTTGGCTGCATGTGTAACACCATCAATGAATGCTGACGGCCCATTTTATGGGTCTAGGCCACAAAGCGCACCCCAATGCCGCCCAATGGCCCGTAGTCGGCATGCACTACGTCGCCCGGTTGGATGGCAATCGGCCGGGTGAACGAGCCTGCCAGCACCACTTGCCCGGCCTTTAAACCCTCACCCACTTCATTGAGCTTTTTCACCAACCAGGCCACGCCCGCTGCGGGGTGGCCCATGATGCCAGCAGCCAAACCGGTCTCTTCGATCACGCCGTTTTGGCTCAGCGTAGCGCCCACCCAGCGCAGGTCTACGTCAAACGGGCGAATGGTGCGGCCACCCACCACCATGCCGCCGCTGGCCGCGTTATCCGCAATGGTGTCGCAGATCTGGCGCGGCAGCTCGGTGCGGTAGTCGATGATCTCCAGCGCGGGCTGGATGAACTCGGTGGCGCGCAGCACGTCGTAGATTTGCACGTTGGGGCCGCTTAAGTCTTCACCCATCACAAACGACAGCTCCACCTCCAAGCGCGGCTTGCGAAAGCGCCCGGCGGGAATGGCCGCGCCGTCGGCAAACAGCATGCTGTCCAGCAGATGGCCAAAGTCCGGTTCATAGAAGTTGCTGGCCATTTGCATAGCACGGGAGGTCAGGCCAATCTTGTGACCGACGATGCGCGCGCCTTTGTCAGTGTGCAGCTTGGCCCACAGGCGCTGGATGGCGTAGGCATCCTGAAGCTCCATGCCGGGGTGCGTTTTGGTGAGCTGGGGAATGACGCTTTGCGTCATCTCGGCGTGGTACAGGTCTTGGGCGCATTGTTGGCGTTGGGCTGGGGTAAGCATCACTGGTTCCTTGTAAGTAAATTTGGGGGGGGGGGATTTATCGCAAAAATCGCTAAAAATTAAATACAAAAAACGCTAAAAAATTCATGATTTCTATTTTGTTGACTTTCTTATTTGGCGTTTTTTGGATGTCTTTTTTTGCGTTTTTTGCGTTACCTGCCTCAGCATTTCATTTTATCGGCGGCGCGATGCGTTCTGCCTTGGTGTGAATGCCTGGTTTGCCTGCATGTTGCAATTGCATCACATATATGATGTAATTGCAACATGCAAGCAAAATCCCTATCCCCCACAACGGTAACCCGCACTGACGCCTTGCGTGCGGTTTGGGAAATCATTGAGTCCACCGAGCCGGCCCCAAAGCCCCGTAAAGCTGCGCCTACAGGCAACGCACGCGTGCGTGCTGGCGAGACCACCCCCATCAGTAACGAAAAAGCCATTCACTTCATCAAGCTTGGCATGCCTGTGCAGGTGATTGAGCCCCTGTCCGGCTATCTGGGCATGGGCAAAGGAGAGTTGATTCAAATCCTGGATATGGACCGGACGACGGCGCTGCGGCGTAGCGGCAAAAACCAATCTCTTCCCAAGCGTTCAGCCGAAAATGTGCTTCGCGTACTGGAACTGGAGGCTATGGCGCGGGATACCTTTGCAAGCGAGGACGAGGCCTTGGCCTGGCTGCGCCGGCCTCACCCGCTGATGGACGGCGACAGCCCCTTGGCCGCATCATCCACCTCGTTTGGGGTAAACCAAGTGAAAGAAATTTTGGTGGCGATCAAGTACGGCGGTGCGGTTTGACGATATCGGTCTATCGCATTGGGTTCGCGGGCGCTTTAGGCTTGACCGATCAGGGCTTTGGCAGCACCCTGCAACCGGGCAGGTGGCACAAAGGCTGCACGAGCGGCATGCAGATAGTTTATTGCGGCTCTTCCAGAGCCCTGTGCCAGTTGGAGCGGCGCGTTCACAGCAACGGCGCAAACCCAAAAAACATGGTGGCATTGCGCCTTGATATCCCCAGCGCAGCGCGCCTGCTGGACGCTCATGCTTTAGGTCTGCTTGCCAATTGGCGTAGTGACCAGTCGATCTCGCAAGTCTTTGGCATGCAATGGCTCGCCTCAAACGCCAGTCTCGGACTGTGGGTGCCCTCGTATGTGGTGCCGTTGGAGATGAATCTGCTGCTCAATCCCCAGCACGCTGCGTACAGTCGTGTCAAACTGACAGTGGAGCAAAATCCATTTATTTTTGACCCTCGGCTTTTCGTTTGAACGCTTTTTTTTTTGCAATAACTAATAAAAACTTTAAGAGTTCGCCATGCCCACCAGTGTTGCCCTTACGCCGCATTTTGAATCCCTTACGCAGCGCTTGGTGTCCTCAGGCAGGTACAACAACGTGAGTGAAATTGTTCGCGATGGGCTGCGTCTTTTGGAGTCGCGCGAGCAGGAAGAAGCGGCCAAACTCAAAGCCTTGCGCGAAGCTGCAAAAGTCGGGTTTACGGATATCCAACGTGGCAATTACGTCAGCCTTGACAATCCAATAGATATAGAAAATTTTGTTCGCCAAGCGGGCCAACGTGCTACGGCGCGCAGCAAAAAGCTGCTTGATATGCCGCCCAAGGCAGGGCCAGCCAAACTACCAACTGCACATAGCCAAGGCGGCTCAAGACGATATTGCACAGACACTTGAATGGACTGTCCACGCATTTGGCACGATAGGGCTCAAGCGCTACGGAACATTGATTCAAACCGCGCTGTCTGACCTGGCCACCAACCCCAGCCGCATTGAGGTACGCACAAGAGACGACATAGGCCCTGCCATTTGCACCTACCATCTCGCCTCCAGCCGCAAGCGCAGCAGCACGCGCCAGCGGATGGCCCTATTTGATCGGCGGCTTGGGCAAGCTAGACGCGCCCTCTTCCATCACATAGGTGTAGTCCAGCGTGTACCACGGCGCGCTAATGTCCAGCTCGGTGGGGTGCGGCTCGTGGTGCGCTACATACTGGCCGATGGTGGTGGCGGTTACGCCAAACTGCACGTCGGTGTCCAAGTGCGGGTCGTCGTGCGCGTACACCTGAGAGATCAGGGTCTTAAAGCCACTCTTGACGATCAGGGCGTGAATATGCGCGGGGCGCATGGGGTGGCGGTTTTGCGCGGCCAGCAGTTGGCCGACGATGCCGTTGGTGGGGATGGCGTAGCCAGTCGGCTTGACGCTGCGCAGCCAAAAGCGGCCTTGCGCGGTGGTGGTGAACTGGCCACGCAAATTCATCGGCGCTTGCTGCGGGTCTTGGTTTTCATAAAAGCCTGCGGGCGAGGCTTGCCACACATCTACCTGGGCGTCTGCTACCGGCTGGCCCTGCGTATCCACCACCAAGCCGCGTACAAACAGCGCCGCACCGGGTGTGGGGCTACGCACAATCGACCCGCCGTTGGCAGTGGCCGGACTGTGCAGTCGCCAGAAGGGACCGAGCAGGTTTTGCGAGGTGGAATTTTGGCCTTGGTTGCCGTTGTTGAGCAAGCAGACCAGCTGCGATACACCCAATGAGCCGGCCATCAACACGGCCTCGTTATGCGTCTCGCTGCTGCCTTGGCCAATGGCGTTGATGACGCTAGCGGCTTGGCGAAACTCGGATTCAGTCAAACGCGCTTCGGTGACAAAGCCGTGCAGATGCTTAACCAGCACCGTCATGATCTCGCGCAGGCGCGGGTCGGTGGTGCGTTGCATCACGGCCAGTGCTGCGGTGGTAACGTCAGCGGGGGATTGGATGCTTGGCATGGGGTGTTCGGTGGTTCGTGTGATTATCAGCGGTGACTTGTAGCTGACCTTAGCGCTCTTATTTTAGTAGCTGCTCCCGCGATATTCTATTGGCCTGCAGCCTGAAACATACCTTGAAACAGCATTCAAAACACTGAAATTCAGCTCCGCGAGGCCGAGTTTTGCTGATTTTTCGCGCCTAGCAGCTCGATAACGCAAATTTTTGGCTGTTTTTAAGATATGAATAGGGCTGCAGCCCTTTAGAATATCGCGGGAGCAGCTCATGTATTTATAGCGCCTACTTTTCGCTGGCCTGCCCTTTTCGCTAGCGTATCTGTGTCGCAGGCCATGAATTCTATGAGTCTGTCTGCACAGACCTAGCCGGAGCCACCAAGTGGCCGCTGGCGGTGAACACCGCTGCGGGATGCACTGGGTCAGCTTGCCCACGGTTGATGGCATTGGGAAAATACTCCGCCGTCAGGCTGCGGCTGTGCACGGGGGAGTAGTCGCCTGCAAACGCGTCTTTGGCATGGGTAGCGTAGCGCCGCCAGGCGCGTACCCAGTGGATCTGGTCGCTGACCTCTAGCAGGCCGATGGTTTCGCGGTCGCCTATCAAAATGCTGTGCACGCGCAGGCCCAGGCTGGCTTTGCATTGGCGCAGTGTGGCCAGCGTGGCAGGGGTGGCGCCAAACTCGCCGTCGCTCACTATCAGCACATCGGCCACGGCGTAGGCCTGGGTGCCCACCAGCTCGATGGCGCGCTCTAGCGGGGTTTGCACGTCGGTGCCGCCGTCAAAGCTCTGGCCCATGGTGTCTAGCAGGGCTTGCAGGCCGCTGGGGGTTAAGGCCAGGTCGCGCTCTTGCAGCTCGCCTGCGCCGCCAAAGGCCAGCAGCTTGCAGGCCCGCTGCGTGCTGTGCGCCGTGCGCAGGGCTTGCAGCACGCAGGCTTTTGCCACGTTCTCAGGCGCGCCGCGCATGGAGCCAGACGTGTCCAGGCAAATGATGAGGGGGCCTGCGGCCAAGGGCTCGTGATGCGGGGTGGCTGATACGTGGCGCGTGTCGTCCTGCTGCAAACGCCATTGGCTGAGCACGGCCTCGCTCTCATAGCTGAGCAGTTGTGACTCGGCAAAGCGCGCCCGCCACAGGCGGCGCAGCTGGCGGTGGCGAATCATCGCAGCCTCGCTGGCCAGCATACGCGCGATGTCGCCCGAGCGCTTCACGCCGCGCACTTCACCGGGCTGGTCTGCCAAGTGGGTGGTGATTTGCACGGCGGCGCGTTGGCGCGGCTGGTGGGGGTTGGGTTGTAGCTGGGCGCTGGGCGGCATGTCGCTGCGGCGCTGCGCGCGGCCTAAGTGCTCGATAAAACTGGCCAGCTCTTTAAGCTGGGCCAGCAGCTCGCCGATGCGGCGTGCCTCAGCCCATTCACGGCTGCTTAAATGGCCACGCAAGTCGTCCCATTGCAGCTCGGGTAAATTGCCCAGGGTTTTGAACAGGGCGAGCACTTCTTCCCAGCCCTGGCGCTCTAGTGCCCATTCGCTGCGAAATTCTTGCACCATGCGGGCGATGGCGGCTTCTCTGGGTTCTGCATCTGGGCGGTCTATGAGTCTGTCCGAGTGCCAAAGCATGGTGCGCAGCACTTGGCGGGTCATGGCTGCGCTGCCTTGCGCCAGCTCACACAGGCCCAGCTCGGCCACGGCTTGGCGCAAGGGCGTGCAGGCTGCCGGGTCGCCCCAGTCACACGCCGCATCCGGCAGCTGGCCTGCGTGCAGCGCGGCCTCCCATACGGGCAGGTGTTGCAGCCGCTGAGCGGTGGGGCCACTGCTGCATACCAACGCGGGGAGCCACAGCTCGCGCTGCAGGGCTGCGGCATGGTGGTAGGGGGCGTTGGCAGCAGCTACGTGGGCGGCGACAGTGTGATCCCCTGTAGCCTGACCTCCTGCCCCCTGACTCCTATCGTCCTGAGACGGATTCGATGCAGCCAACATGGTCAGTTCGGTCAAGCAGTCAAGGCGACCGGCTCAGGCGCCTGCGCGGCAACGTCACGATCTACCGGCATGGCTGCAAAGGCTTGGTGCAACTGCGTCAAGCGCTCGACCAGATCGGCAGCCAGCACTTCGTTCGCATGGTGCACAGCGGCGATGCGTTCGAGCCAGCCAGGCGGCAGCCACAGGTGCGCGCTGGCCTGCGTCAACACCTCCAGGGCTGTAGCGCGCACCTTGCCCCAGGTGGCCTGCGCGCGGTCCAGCGCCTCGTTCACCTGCGCGCAGCGTGCGTCGATATGCACCTGGCTGTAGCGCCGCTGGGCGCGCTCTGAGACGATGCGCAGCATGCCCACTTCGTTGTCAGCCTGCGGACCAGCGATAGCGCGGGCCAGCGCCAGTTTGCCTGCGCCGTCGTCGTCTGGTGTGGGGGCGCGCCGCTCAAAGTCTAGTTGCTTTTCAAAAGCTTCTATCGCGCGCTCCAGCCATTGCACATCCAGGGGCGCGGCCTGGGCTACGGAGTGCATAAACCACTGCACCATGTGCTCGCTCTGCTGGGGTGTGGCAGCCAGTGCGTAGGGCAGCAGCCAGGTGTCCCAAGCATCTACAGCAGCTTGCGTTTGTGTAGCGGCCTGCACTTTGAGCAAGGCCACCACTTTGCGCCAGCGCCTGTCGGACACAGTAATGGACTGCGCGGCGCACCAGGCGCGGGCTCGCACCAGCAGGGCCGTCACGTCCTCAGGCAAGGCCACTGCACTGGCGCGTTGGCGCAACTGCAGGCACATGGGCTGGGTGATGGTTTGCTTGGTCGCGTCGTTGTCGTCAGATGGTGCTGGATTCAAATCCGCAGGTAAGCTGAGCAGGTCGGTAAAGCTGCCATCGCCCACGGGGCCCACGGGCACGCGCAGCAAGAAGCGGTCATAAAAGGCGTGCAAAGCTTCGTCGTCAGGCACCTCGTTGGTGGCGCCCACCACGCTGATCAAGGGCACCTGCACGCGGCCACTGCCGTTGTCAAACTCGCGCTCGTTCAGCAGGGTGAGCAATGCATTGAGAATGGCCGAATTGGCCTTGAACACTTCGTCCAGAAAAGCCACTTGTGCGGTGGGCAAAAAGCCGTCCGTCAGGCGTTCATAGCGGTCCTGCTCCAGCGCCTTGAGCGAGAGTGGGCCGAACAGTTCTTCGGGCACCGAAAAGCGGGTAAGCAAGCGCTCAAAATACCTCGCCCCATCGAGCACCCGGTGCAAGCGGCGTGCCAGCTCGCTCTTGGCCGTGCCGGGTGGCCCCACCAGCAGCACATGCTCGCCCGCCAGCGCGCCCAGCAGCAGCAGGCGCACGGGCACGTCGCGCTCCAGCAGGTTGCAATCCAAGTCAGCCAGGGTGTCGCGCAGCAGTTGAGGTGTCATGGGCTTATTTTGCCGCAAAGTGCTGGTGCACCCCTGCTCCCGTACAGACCTGAATTAGCGTCGACCTGATCTCGTACCAAACCAGCCAACCGCAAATCCCCCGCAACATGCCCGATCAAGTAGGCCGAAACATGCGAAACAACTGCTCTGGGCCGACCGTAAAGTAGTCTCCCGGACCACCACCGCGCAGCACATGATCAGCGCGTGCCGTGTCATACACACCATCCTTCAAAAGAGCTTTGGCAATATGCACTGCCACCACCTCACCCAGTATCAACCAACTGGACACTGCGACCCCATCAGCACCTTGCAACTGCACCGTCTGCGTACGGCGACACTCGAATGACACGGGGCTTTCCAGCACGCGCGGCGCGGCTACCACGCGCGAGGCTGCTGGCGTGAGGCCAGCGAGCGCAAACTCGCTCACCTCGGGGCCTACGGGCGCGCAGCTTTGGTTCATGGCTTCGGCCAGGGGGCGGGTCACCAGGTTCCACACAAACTCGCCGGTTTGCTCTATGTTGCGCACGGTGTCTTTGTAGCCAATGCTGGAAAAACCCACGATGGGCGGGGTGTAATTAAAGGCGTTGAAAAAACTGTAGGGCGCAAGGTTCAGCCCGCCCGCGCTGCTGCGGGTGGATATCCAGCCAATCGGGCGCGGCCCCACGATGGCGTTGAATGGGTCATGCGGCAGGCCGTGGCCGTGGCGGGGTTCGTAAAAGTGGGTCGTATCCATAGCTACACCAAGCGCAAGGCGCGTAAAATTTTCTCGGGTGTCACAGGCTGCGACCACACCTGCGCATCCAGCGGGCGCAGTGCGTCGTTGATGGCGTTGACCACTGCGCCGGGTGCGCCCGCCGTGCCCGCCTCACCTGCGCCTTTGGCCCCCAGCATAGAGCTGCGGGTGGGGGTCTCGACGTGGGCTACCACGATGTCGGGCATCTCACCGGCCATGGGCAC
This sequence comes from Polaromonas sp., assembly GCA_043749385.1. Taxonomy (GTDB): domain Bacteria; phylum Pseudomonadota; class Gammaproteobacteria; order Burkholderiales; family Burkholderiaceae_C; genus JAAFIP01. The sequence continues at coordinate 2,059 of JAYVDN010000009.1, read as the reverse complement.
CAGGTAGTCGGCCATGCTGCCGTTTTGCAACAAGCCCGCGCCGTCGTACAGGCACTCTTCAAACATCGCGCCGCCTATGCCTTGCACAATCGCGCCGCGTATCTGCTCATCCACCAGCATGGGGTTGATGACGCGGCCGCAGTCTTCTACCGCCCAGTGTTTGAGCAGTTTGACAAAGCCGGTCTCTGTATCTACCTCGACATACGAGGCTTGCACGCCGTTGGTAAAAATAAATGGGTAGTCGCGCTGCGCGTAGTGGCGCGTGACCATCAGCTCGGGGGTAAAGCCTGCAGGCAATGTGTCGGGGCGGAAGTAGGCCACGCGGCCTAGCTCGGCAAACGATAGCAGGGCTTGGCCACTGCTTGCGTCGGTGACGAAGCCTTTGACCAGCGCCAGGGTGCTGGCATCGCGCTGCAAAATAGCCTGCGCTACTTTCAAAATATTCTCGCGCAGCGCCAAGCCTGCTTGCAGCACCGCCTCGCCGCCGATGCCTGCACCGCGTGAGGCCCAGGTGCCGCCGCCGTAGGGCGTGGTTTGCGTGTCGCCGGTGACGATGCGCACTTTCGCCATCGGCAGGCCCACTGCGTCGGCGGTAATCTGCGCAAAGATGGCTTCGCTGCCTTGGCCCTGCTCACCCACGCTGACCGACACCGTCACCGCGCCGCTGGGCTCCAACCGCGCGGTAGCGCCGTCTTGCGCAGAGATGCGCGCACCGCCCACGCCATAGAAGGCTGCGCCGGGGTTGGTCAGCTCTATCAAGGTGGCAAAGCCAATGCCTCGGTAAATGCCTTGGGCACGCAAGGCCTCTTGCTCGGCCAGCAATCCAGGGTAGTCCATCAGCACTTCTATTTTGCGTAAACAGGCTTGGTGCGAAAGCACCTCCAGCTTGATGCCCGATGCGCCAGTGGCCGGGTAGCCGTCGTCGGGCATCACATTGAGCTTGCGCATCTCCAGTGGATCCATGCCCAGCTTGGCCGCCGCCAGATCCACCAAACCTTCGGTGACGGCGCAGGCTACGGGGTGGCCCACACCACGGTATTGGCAGGTGGGGGTTTTGTTAAGAAAGACGACGTTGAGCTTGGCGCGGTAGGCTTTGTGTCGGTAGGGACCGCCGGTGAGGTTCACCACCTGGTTGCCCTCAATACCACTGGTGCGCGGGAACATGGAGTAGGGGCCGATGCCGGTCAGGTCATCAATCTCAAAGGCCAAAATTTCGCCTTGCGCGGTGGCGGCAATACGGCCTTTGATATGGTGCTCACGGGCATGGATGTCGCTGACGAAAGACTCCAGGCGGTCGGCCACAAACTTGACTGGGCGCTTAAGCAAAACGGCTACCGCTACGGTCGCAAAGTCGTCCGGATAGGCATGCACCTTGATGCCAAACGAGCCGCCGACGTCTTTGCAAATCACGCGCACCGAGGCCTCAGGCAAATCGAACTGACGGGCGTACAGGTCTTGCATCATGTGCGGCGCCTGCTGCGAGTGGTACACGGTGAGCTGGCCGCTGGCGGGGTTGTAGTCGGCTATCTGGCAGCGGGGTTCTAGCGTCACGCCCGTGTGGCGGCCAAAGTCAAAGGTGGCCTCGGCCACTACGTCGGCGCGCTCAAAGGCTTCGTCCACGCCGCCAGTGTCCAGGCTGCGGGTGAAGCACAGGTTGTCGCCCAGCTCGGGGTGGATGACGGGCGTGCTGGGGTGCAGCGCGGTTTTCATGTCTACCGCTGCGGGCAGGTCTTCCCACGTGACTTGCACATACTGCAAAGCGTCTTCGGCTTCGGCGCGGGTTTTGGCGACTACGGCCACTACGGGCTCGCCCTGCCAGCAGGCACGGTCGAGTGCCATAGGGTATTGCGGTGCAGATTTGATGCCGGCCAAATGGGTGAGTGTGGCCACCCACGGCTTGCAAATGGCGGCCAGGTCCTTGCCGTCGTACACGGCCAGCACACCGGGCATCATGCGCGCATAGTCGCGCTCAATATGCGTGATGTGGCAATGCGCTACGGGCGAGCGCCAGAACACCACATGCGCCATGCGCGGCAGCTCCAGGTCGTCGATGTACTGG
>JAYVDN010000008.1:0-2063 GCA_043749385.1 Polaromonas sp. | reverse complement strand
TGCACGTCTTGCGTGACAGACTGGGCCAGGCGCTCAAAGCTGGGCATGGGGCCTAAACGCGGCAGCGCCAGAGGCTGGCCCTCGGCAGTGCGTAGGCTGGGGTTGGCCAGCCAGCGCGTCACCAGCTCGGTAGCCGACGACGGGCGGGGCTGGCGCACGGGGGTGCCCACGCTGTCGGCTTGCAGGCGGGCTACCTCGCGGCGCGACAGGCCCGTACTGGCGCTGATGCGGCTGGTCAGCCGGGTGGCACTGAGCTGGCCGTGGGCTTGCAGGGCCGACTGCACCATTGCCAGGCGCAGCCGCTGCTCTATCGACTGGATAGTGACACCTTTGGCCAAGCACAGGTCTGCTAAAGGCTGCAGCACTGCATCTACCGCGTCCAGCAACGCCTGCTGCTCTGCATTCAAGGCAGTGCTAGGGGTATCGGTGGACAAGGTGGAAGGCATAGTGGTGTGGAGTGAATAAGGGCGAAGTATAAATGTGCATTGTGCACATTTCAATCGAAAATTTGTAACTTAATGCGAAAAAATCGATTTTGACCACCCAGAATGTGACCTCACAAGGTTTGGGTGGTGCTACATATTCAGTAGCTTCTCCCGCGATATTCTATTGGTCTGCAGCCTGATTTATATATTAAAAAGAGGTCGAAATTGCTGTTTTTGGCGTGGCCAAGGTCTCCAGGAGCCTAAAAATTGGCTGGAAACCGTGAATTTACCGATTTTGGAGCCGTTTTTAAGGTACTAATCGGGCTGCAGGCCAATAGAATATCGCGGGAGCAGCTACTGGATTGATAGTGCCATGAAGGACATCTTGCACCCGAGCGTAAGCGCCCAGGCTGGGCAGTGCGGCGAGGCTGAGGGGGCCTGAGCCAAGAAAGCGCTAACGCGCTGCTCTGGCCAAAGCGATGGTTTGGCACAGCTGGGCGGCGGCTTGCACGAAGCGCGGGCCCATGCGGGTGAGCAGGGCTGCGTCGACGGTATGCAGGTGCTGGTTTTTCACGGCCTGCATGTGGGGCAGCTTTTTCCAGGCGTTCAGCGCCGTGCCGCTTTCACCCCCGCCCACGATGGTTTGCGGGTTAAAGGCCAGCACCGCCTCACGGCTGACGGTAGGGGTGAGGGCGGTGGCATCGTCAAAGCCTTGCACGCCGCCGCACATGCGAATGGCTTGGCTGACGATATGCTGGCCATTAAAAGTCATCAGGGGTGCGTCCCACACCTGGTAGAACACGCTTACGGGCGCGGCCTGGGCGTACTGCGCCGACAGGGCTTGCCATTGCGCGTCCAATGCGGCGGCCTGCGCGTTGGCCACACTGTGCGAGCCAGCCAGTTGCCCGATACGGGTCAACGTGCTGCCAATCTCGGTCACCGAGCGAATTTCGCTCTCAAACACTGCAAAGCCTTGGCGCTTGGCCAGAGCTTTCAAGGCACTGCGTTGGCGCTCAGGCGTGCCGCTAAGCCATACCAGCACGACATCGGGTTTGAGCGTAGCGATGCGCTCCAGATTGAGCGCAAAAGCATCGCCCACCAAAGGCAGCGTTTTCACGGCTTCAGGAAAATCGCTGTAGCGCGTGGCCGCTACCATGGCCTGGCCAGCACCCGCAGCGTAGACCAGCTCGGCCAAGTTGGGTGCCAGGGTGATGATGCGCCGCGCAGGGCGCGCCAGCTCTATCTGGGTGCCAGCATCGTCCAGCACTGTGATTTTTTGGCACAAGGCGCTGGTGGCACCACAAAATAGGGCGCAAGCAGCGATCAATTTCACGGTGAACTTCACTGCCTTCATGAGGTTCATGCGTCTTTCGCAGTCTTGGGCGTATGCGCGCAGTAGGGCGCTACAGCGCAATCGTAGCACAGCGGTTTGCGTGCCTGGCACACGTAGCGGCCATGCAAAATAAGCCAGTGGTGCGCATCCACCAGGTATTTCGCAGGGATGCGTTTCACCAGGCCCATCTCCACCTCATAAGGCGTTTTTCCCGGTGCCAGGCCGGTGCGGTTGCCCATGCGAAAGATATGCGTGTCCACCGCCATCGTCGGCTCGCCAAAAGCCACGTTCAGCACCACATTGGC
>JAYVDN010000007.1:0-7155 GCA_043749385.1 Polaromonas sp. | reverse complement strand
ATTTCGACACCCCCGAACGTAATCGCCAAGGCGAAGACATGCGGTTTTCACCCTGGCACTGCCTTGCCGCGCACCGCCCCCTGGGCAGTATCAACCGTGCGCGGCGCGTGGTGTACCACGGCATCTCCGAGTTTCGCCGCCGGGTCAATGGTGTCCGCTAAAGACCGCTTGCACGATCGCGCTGCACGGTGGCGCCATAGGCTTAGGTGGGATCAATCAAGCCCCGAGCCACGAGGCGCAACGCGGTCAGGCTAGGCACAAAAAAGTAATCTCCTCCGCGTGTTTCCACCAAGCGGGGAATGTTACGCACAAAGCGCGGCGGCGCGTCGCCCGCTGGGTCTACCGCGTGGATCACACAGGTCGGGTCGATGGCATTATGGTTGCCCAGCAAAACCTCTTTGTCATTGCCTTCGCGAAAGTCGTTGCCATAGTTGACCCATTGCTGCTGGATAAATTCGTACTGGCGGCCGATGTCGGCGTTCAGCATCATCATGATCACCCCATGGTTGCCGGCGTCAGTGCTGCGGTCGCTGCTGTTGCCATACGGCAAACCGCGCCGCAAAATACGCCGCCGATTGGCCAGTGCACCGGGTGTATCAAAGGCGCCTTTGTCGCGCGCAAATTCACCCGGGCACGCCCCAGCTTTGATCTCCAGCGAGGCACGCGGATTGAGCCTGCGTATGTGCGCGCTCATAGGGCAACGCGCGCCACTCATGTCCGCGTCATAGACAAAATCACTCAGCATGGCATCGCGCTGCTCGGGGCTGGCTGTGTCAAACGCTGCGTCCCATGCCTCTTTGGCTTTCGCATCTGGCGCGCTCACCAGGGGCGCGCCGTTGTCGCGCCATCGACCCACAAACTTTGCCGCCAACATCTCGGCTCCGCCGGGGTAGTGCGCCCCTTCGCGTTGCAAGAGCGTGTCGAAGGAAGCCACGTTTTGGTGCAGCTTGCGGTACACCATGTAGGTGCCATTGCGCGAGAACATCACCGGTTCTGGCGCGGGTGGGTACTCTCTGGCCTCATCGATGTGCCCCAGCAAAAACTCGCCTGTGGCCAAAGGCTGCCATGTACCGTCTTGCATTTGTTTACCACGACCTTCCACGCGGTAGCGCGGATCGGCAATGCCTTCAAAATACGGGTCACCAATGCCATCGGTGTAGCGAAAATGCTCTTTGGAGGTGGGCTTGCCGTCTTCCCACAGCAAATGCCCTTCTTGGTAGGGCAACAGTTGCCCGTCCTGACCGAGATGGCCGTCCAACAATGCGACTGCGCCCTGGCTGTCTGCCAGGGTCTGCAGCACAGCGTCGTATTGCTCTGTCATGGCTTGCGGGGTTTGTGCATTCAGGGTGAGCAAGATGTGCACCGCTTTGTCTGCCTCGCTGCTGCGCCATACCGGATCCCAATAGTCTGGACCGCTGGGGCCATCGTCGCCCAGGATGTCTCTGCGGCTGCGCATGCCCATGGCGAACTCCTGGGGAAAGCTGTTCAAGCTGGCAAGCGGTACATCCAGCGCCACAAAACCCGCATGGTTGATGGCCATGTTCAAGGTGGCGACCGGCTTGGCTATGCCGCCAGGCCCATCACCCCAAGTCGCCGAGGTAGTGATGCGCGGTATCACTTGCGCAAGCCATTGGCGACCCAGCCGCCCGTCACGCACATTGAGCAGCAGATAGCGTGCCACCGGAAAGCCAAAGCGTCCATAGGGCCGCACGACGTTACCTTGGATATCCCATAAATCAAGCACTTTGGTCATGGCTGCTTACTTTCTTGTCTGGCGGTGGTCAATGCAGGTATGAGTTGCAGAGTCAGCTCATTTTTTGCGCCCGCCGGCCATGAGGGGCCGGTGACGTCACGCGGTTTGACCCGCAGCATGAACTCTCGGTAGGCTTGGCGCAGTTGCGCGGCGGGCAGGTCTTGGGTGGTTTGCGCAAAGCGCGAAAACTCTTGTTTGATGTACAGCGCTTTTAACTGCTCGTCCAAAGGGTCGTCGTTCGAGCCGACAAAAAACAAGCTGGCATCGAGCTGGCATCGTTTGGCATAGGCGACAAAACTGCTCGCATCGGTCACCTTCTCAAAGCCATAGCAGTACTGCCACACGCTGCGCACATCGTGCTCAGCATGGTGCCACATGCCCTGCAAATAGGGTTCCAGATCGCCATGGAGGTTGCTGGAAAAAACCAGGTAGCTCGATTGCAAATGCTCCTCATAGGGCAATGCTTCCAGGCGGCTCTTTTTTGACAGCACGGGCCAAATGTCAGAGAGCGTGTCCCAAATGCCCGCACCGGGCAAGGACTCGGTGTACACGTCATCCAAGATGTAGTAGCGGCACAAATAGGTGTTGGGTACGCGCGCCATCGGGCTTTGACGCAACTCGTTCCAGGCTTCCAGTTTGTCGCGCATCACATCGCCAAAATCGGCGTTGCCTTCGACGCCCGGTTTGATTGGGCACAGCATCGTCAGCGCGTAGGCTTTGCCAGAAATGTTGCTGCTCATACGGGCTCCTTGTAGCCTTTGAAGGCGCTGAGTGATTGCAGGCGCTCTTCGTCCAGGCGCTGCTGCACGCAGTGCGCCGCCATACTGACAATCGGCGTGTGGCGCATGCTGCCCATGTCGTGCTGCAGGTCGCGCAAAAGCAAATGAAACTGCTTTTGAAATGCCTCGTCGCTGGCTTTTTCATCTAGGTGCGCGTCAAAATCCATCAACGCCAAGCGCAGCTTTTTAGCGCTCTTGATATCATTTGCGCTGGCCATCGGGTAAGCGCTGTAGTAGTGGATGGTCTCAATCTGGTTGTAGCGTATGTAGTCGTGAAAGGGCGTGAGCGGCACCGACTTGGGGTAGCGCACATCCCACTTCCAGAACATGTCCAGGCCACTGGGAATGGCGAAGGTGAATGAGTCTACGTACTGGTCCCAGCTGCCATTGAAGTTACTGAAAAACAGCATGTAGCTGTAGCGCAAGTTTTCCTCAGGCTGCTCAGGTGCCAAACGGGGAAACTGCTTGTTGCCCACAATCACCCAGCGCGCGAAATGGATCAATGACAGCGACACCAGGCCTTGCAAGGTAGACGGGCGCTTGATGGCGATCCAGAAGATGAGTTTATTCAGCCACGCCGTCACTGTGCGCACCGGCGTGACGACGTTCATGGCGTAGGCTTTGCCTGCAATGTTTGACACTTTTGTCTCCAGTGACCTGCCTGTTATTTTGTGTAGCTCAGGTGTGCCGTGAGTGTAATCTGGCGCGCGACTATCCCGGCCCGCTCAGGCTAGTCTTTATGGACTACTCTCGCGCGGCTCGCCGTGAAAGTGCCTGCCCCGGCATGGCAAGCCCTAAAGGACAAAACAATCGCTACGTATGACGTAGTATTGGATGCACCCCCAAGCTGTACCTCCGCACACCCAGACGCGAGCCATCCCGGTTATGTGGCGGTTCGATCTGTTTGGATGCGCATGCTTGCCTGCCACGATTGCCCCGCAGCCAGCACCACTACGCCCAGCGCATTGTGGTTGGCTTGGTTCATGGCGTTGTTGACATGGCTTACGGGCTCGATGGCAATAAAGTCTTTGGGCGGCTCGGTGTACACCACCAGGCGACGCAGATCCGACTCAAGCCGTGTGGTGAGTTGCGAGTCACGCAACACCGTGCTGCCAGACCAGCCCTCAAAGCAGTTGTCAACCATCAACTGGGCGCTATCACTGTCCAAGCCCGCGCTGTCGCTGCGCAGCGTCGGCAGCTTGTCGCCGCCCATTTCCCACAACCCAGTCGCTGCAAATTGCACACGGGTGTCGGCACGCTTGGTAAAGTAGGGGTGCCAGCCCAAGCCTGCCGGCGCGGCCATCGAAGCTCGGTTGGTGATGCTGAGGGTGAGTTCTAAGGCGTTGTCTTGGATGCGAAACGTTTGCAATGCATCGAAAGCAAAGGGCCAGGAGGCATCGGGCCGATGCTCTAAGCGGAGCTTGGCAACGCTGGTATCGGCCTCTAATATTTCCCAAGGGTTCTGCCAGCCGACACCGTGTATGGCGTGTACTTCAGAACCAAAGTTTTTTACCAACGGATAGCTGGTGCCGCCCCAGTGCAGCAGGGCTTGGGCGATCCGGTTGGAATAGGGCACCAGCGGGTAGCAAGCGCTCAACCACACGTTCGCCAAGGTACCGGGCGCACTGGAGCGCAGCACAGGTACTCCTTGCCACCACAGGCCCTCGATGCAGCCGCCCAGATCGGGGCGCAGCGACAGATGCAGCGCGGCGTGGCGCAGCTCCAGAGGGGCGACGGTGGGCATGCTCTGCATCATAATGCGCTGCGCTGCCCATGGAAACATAAACCTGTTTCTATGTCACCACAGACTTGGCTTGGCGGGCCGGTCAAAGTTTGTGAGCACGTATTTTGCCCTTCTTTGGCCAATTTTTGGATGATCAATCAGGCTGCAGGTCAATAGAATATCGCGGGAGCAGCTACGTAATTAATAGTGATTACTTTAACAAGCCTTCCATCTTCATGGCCGCTTGCACGGCGGGCCGGGCCGCGATGCGCGCACACACGGCGCTGATGTTTTTGTACTGCGTCATGTCCACACCCACATACTGGCCCCAGCTGGTGACGGTGAACATATAAGCGTCGGCCACGCTGAAGGTATCGCCCATCGTGTACTGTTTGCCCTCCACCTGGCCGTCCAGCCATTGCAGGCGGCCTGCCAGGCGCTCTTTGGTGGCGCGCCGGGTGTCGTCGTGCAGGTCTTTGCTGAACAGCGCGCCTAGGGGTTTGTGCAGCTCGGAGGTGATGAAATTGAGCATGGACTGCAACTGGTAGCGCGCCAGGCTGCCGTTGGGCGGCGCAAGCTTTTTGTCGGGCACCTGGTCGGCAATGTACTGCACGATGGCCGGGCCTTCGGTCAAGTGCGTGCCGTCGTCCAGCTCTAGCAGGGGCACATAGCCCAAGGGATTGTGCGGATAGTAGTCACTGCCGTCTTTGAGTTTGTGGCTGTCCAGGCTGACCAGCACGGGATCGAATGTCAGGCCAGCTTCGTGCAGCACAATGTGGGGCGAGAGCGAGCAGGCGGCGGGGCTGTAATACAGTTTCATGGCGTGTCCTTTCGTGGGGGTTTGCTGGGAGGGGCATCTTATGCCCGTCAGTTCCTCTTTGCAAAAGCGCTGGGCGTGGAAACCACTATCCGTGTAGTGTGAATGACCCACCCACCTTGCCCTTTCCAACAGGTAACCCCATTTGCTGCTAAATTTATAGCGGCTGAGGCCCTGCAAATAAGGGCTGCGGTGGCTAGCAAGCGTTGCTGGTTAAAAAACAGGCGCAGATCGGTTAAAATGGCGCGTTAACGCCCATGTGCGCGCGAGGCTAAGATGCAATACCCCAAAGAATTTGACGTGATCGTGGTCGGCGGTGGCCATGCGGGCACCGAGGCCGCGCTGGCGGCTGCGCGCATGGGCTGCAAAACCCTGCTGCTCACCCACAATATCGAAACTCTGGGCCAGATGAGCTGCAACCCCAGCATTGGCGGGATTGGCAAGGGCCATTTGGTCAAAGAGGTGGATGCGCTGGGTGGCGCGATGGCGATTGCCACGGACGAGGGTGGCATCCAGTTTCGCATTCTCAACGGCTCCAAAGGCCCTGCTGTGCGTGCCACGCGGGCGCAGGCTGACCGCGTGCTGTACAAGGCCGCCATCCGCAAGCGGCTGGAGAACCAGCCCAATCTGTGGCTGTTCCAGCAAGCTGTGGATGACCTGATGGTAGAGGTCGTGGACGGGGTGGAGCGGGTAGTAGGTGCCGTCACCCAAGTGGGCATCAAGTTCAAGAGCCGCACCGTGGTGCTGACGGCCGGCACCTTTCTGGACGGCAAAATCCATGTGGGCATGAACAACTATGCAGCGGGCAGGGCGGGTGACCCGCCTGCCGTGTCGCTCTCCGCGCGCCTGAAAGAACTCCAGTTGCCCCAAGGCCGCCTGAAAACCGGCACACCCGCCCGCATCGATGGCCGCACCATTGACTACAGCCAGTGCCAAGAGCAGCCGGGCGACGGCATGCGGCAAACAGACGGCAGCATGACCCCCATGCCGGTGTTCAGCTTTATGGGCCGGGCCGACATGCACCCGCGCCAGCTGCCCTGCTGGATCACCCACACCAATGAACGCACGCACGCCATCATCCGCAGCGGCTTTGACCGCAGCCCCATGTTCACCGGCAAGATCGAGGGCGTGGGCCCGCGCTACTGCCCCAGCGTGGAAGACAAGGTCAACCGCTTTGCCGACAAAACCAGCCACCAGATTTTTCTGGAACCCGAGGGTCTGGACACCCACGAGGTGTACCCCAACGGCATCAGTACCAGTCTGCCGTTTGACGTGCAGTACGACATGATCCGCAGCATTGCCGGGCTGGAAAACGCGCACATCATCCGCCCTGGCTACGCCATCGAGTACGACTACTTTGACCCGCGCGAGCTGCGCAGCAACTTTGAAACCCGCGCCGTGAACGGCCTGTTTTTTGCCGGGCAAATCAACGGCACCACCGGCTACGAAGAGGCCGCCGCACAAGGCTTGTTTGCCGGGGTGAACGCCGCCTTGCAGTGCCGCGCCATGGGCCACGGCAACGCCGCTCTCAGCGCTTCGGGCGCCAGCAGCTACACCGAGGCCATGTGGTTACCCGGCCGGGACGAAGCCTACCTGGGCGTGCTGGTGGACGACCTGATTACCAAGGGCGTGACCGAGCCCTACCGCATGTTTACCAGCCGCGCCGAGTACCGCCTGCAACTGCGTGAAGACAATGCCGATGCACGCCTGACCGAGCAGGGCCGGGCACTGGGCCTGGTGGACGACGCGCGCTGGGCAGCGTTCAACACCAAGCGCGACGCTGTTTCACGTGAAACAGAGCGCCTGCGTTCAACTTGGGTGAACCCCAACATCTTGCCGAAAGAAGAAGCCGAGCGCGTGCTGGGCAAAGCCATCAGCCACGAGCACAGCTTGGCCGATCTGCTACGCCGCCCCGATGTGGGCTACGACGACCTGATGGGCATGCAGACCTTGGGCAAAGACGGGCTCCTGGCCGTGCGTTTAACCGACCCGGCTTTGACTCGCACGGATGCCTTGACCGGGAAGGCCGGTGTTTCACGTGAAACCATGCCTGAGGTGGTGGAGCAGATAGAGATCGCCATCA
>JAYVDN010000006.1:0-18644 GCA_043749385.1 Polaromonas sp. | reverse complement strand
GTTGCTGCGGCAATCGGACCCAGGGGTGCCACCGAAGAGAAACCATAAATGACGGGAACGTCTTTGAACACCTGCCGCATACGGCTATGGCTGCTCTCGCCGTGCCCGGCATTGAGCTCGCGCAACTGGCGCGTGGCCTCTTTCAGAGAGTTGCCCTCGCGTACCAAGCTGCGCACCACTTCGGCAGTGACGCTGCTGTTGGCCTCGGTGCTCAGCGTATTGCAGCCGTAGAGGTGGACTTCTTTCAACTGCGAAAACAAGCCGGGACAGGAATCACTGCAAGAGACTCGCTCGAGTTCGTCCACCGGTAAAAACTCGGCCGACTCCAACCGGTCCGAGAAGAACGCATTGCCACCGTCGTAGTGTCCGGAAATAATCAACACGTCGCACTTCACACCGGCACGGCAAGAGGCCGCCAGCCAATCAGGACGCCCGCGCTCTACCAGCTCTACAAAATTGTAGTTTGCTGGCGGCAGGAAGCGCCGAAACGCCTCCTTCTCGTCGGACGAGTTGACGGTGATGGTGCACACTGTTTGCACCACCGCAGCAGCGCCTGAGCCCCAAGCACCGAAGGCCATGGCCAGCGCCACAAACAGGTGTTGCATTGCTCGCAGCATGCTGCCCGCCCGATAGCTGGTGATGTAGGCACGCCCTGCCGCAGCGGTATTGACCATGACGACTCCTCAGTTGGGACGCCCCTACTGCCTTATTGCGAGGAAATCCCTGATAACTCGTCACATCGTCGTACGTACTGGCACTTGCGTCTGTGGGTCAACGAACACTACTCGGATCACTTGGCGCATCGTCCTACAGCAATAGGTACGCGGATGCCCGGTGGTGTTCGCTATCGCACTGAAAACAGTCCAGCGGACACCTCCCCCCAGCTATCGGCTGTGCATTTTCATGTGCGCCTGGTGGGTGGGGTGTTTGAGGAATGCGCGGGTGGTATGGATGCAGTTATTTTTTTGGCAACCGCTCGCGCGGTATGCCTGCACCGTCGTCTTGCACCACCATGGCGCGCACGCCACCTCCCAGCAGGCTCAGCGTGAGCTGCCTAGCTCTTGCTCACAGCCCGGTCAGCGTACGGGTTTGATTTTATAAATGGCGTTGTTACGGTCAGCGCTCATGTAGATCACGCCGTCCGCACCCACCGCCACGCCCGTCGGCACGTAGGGCGGGGGCAAGCCAGGGCCGGCTTCCAGACCAATCGGCAGGTTCTCCGCCACGGTTCTGCGTGTGCCAGTGGCGGGGTCAATCTCCACCAAACGGCGAGCGGCTGCCTCAGCCACGATGAAAGTGCCCCACGGCGTTTGCGACAGACCTTCCGGCAGTACCAGTTTGTCGGCCACGACGGTTTTGCTGCCGTCGGCGATGTTGATGCGGGTTAAATTGCCCGCTGCTTCCGTTACATACAGGGCCCCATCTTGCCCCAGCACCATTTGCACAGGCCCCTGTAGACCTTGGGCAATCAATTTGCGCTCTTTAAAGTCAGCGCCACTGGCGCGAGTCATTTCGCCGGTCGCAATCTCGGCAAACACCACGCTGCCATCGTTCAAAAACAAAGCGTCCATCGGCGCTTTCAGCCCATGGATCATGGTGGCCGTTTTGCGGGTAGCGCGGTCAATAATTTGTACCGACCCGGTAAACCAGGATGACAGCGCAAAGTACTTGGCCGACAAGCCCACGGCAAACGGGTATTCCATATCGGATGCCTGCATGCGGAACACGTCTTTCACTTCGCCACTCTTTACGTTCACCTCGCGGAAGGCAAACAAATCGGCCACCCACAGCGTGTCGCCATCCAGTTTGATGCCGCCGGGCACAGCCAGTTTTCCACCTGTCAGCAGGCGTGTAGCGCCGGTAGCGGGGTTGTACGACTCTATGGAGTTGTCCGCCATATTGGAGATGTAAATGGTACCGTCTGGTGCAATGGCCAGGTTGTCCAGCGCGGGTTTGAGCTGCTTCATCACCGTCTTGCGGCCCGTCGCCAGTTCTACCTTGCTCAGCTCACCCGTCTTCGTGTCTACCACCCACAAATTGCCTTTGCCATCCAGGTTGGCGGCGGCGGGGGTTTTGAACTCGCTGTTGATCACCGTGATGGCGCCGTTGGCCGGATCCATCTTGGCGACCGAGCCTTTGAACCACAGCGGCCCATAAATCATGCCATCCTGGCCAACCTCAAAGCCATTGAAGCCGCCCATGTCTTTGGCAATCAAGCGTGGAGGCTTGGTGCCTGCCACATCAATCTCGTGCATGGCATCGCCCAGAAAAACCTGCGAGGCATACAGCTTGCCATTTTTCTGGTCAAACGCCAGAGAGTTGATACCGGCCAACTCTTTGGCCAAAATACGAATCGGTGCGCTGTCGTTTTCGCGGTAGCGCACAATGCCTTGCAAATAAGAAGTCCAGGCCATCTCGCCTTTGGGGCCAATGGCAATGTCGTCGGCCTCGCCTTCAGGGGCAGCTATCAGCACCTTGGCGGCGCCCGTCGTGCGGTCGACTTCCCACATGCTGCTACCCAATACCGTGCCAGCCAGCAAGCGGCCTTTGGCGTCTATCGCCAAGCCATGCACGCCATGAAATGACGATGGCGCGACCAGCGCTTCAGGCGCAGACCAGGCGGTTGGGCGGGTAGCGGGTGGCGTGGTGCATGCGCTCAGCGCGACGATGAACGACGCCAGAGCGAGTGGGAAAATTTGTTTCATGTCTGTGCCTTTTAGTTTTGCAAAAAAACTATGGTGGACGATTTCCATGGCGTACGGCTACAGTGTTTCCGAGTAAGCGGGCTCGTTCATACCTGGGCTTGGTCTGGTTAAAAAGAGCTTTTAAACGCCTGCCATAATCTGCACCCATGGAACTCGTCACTTACCTGCTCGACTTTATTCTGCACATCGACAAACACCTGCAAGCCTTTGTGGCCCAGTACGGCACTTGGGTGTATGTGCTGTTATTTGTCATTGTGTTTACGGAAACGGGCGTCGTAGTCATGCCGTTTTTGCCTGGCGACTCGTTGCTGTTTATCACTGGCGCATTGTGTGGTGCGGGGTTGATGAGCTTGCCGGTGGCCATAGGCGTGTTGTTGGCTGGCGCTATTTTGGGCGACCAGTGCAACTACACCATTGGCCGCTACTTTGGGCCCAAGGTGTTCCAGTGGGAAGACTCACGGTTTTTCAATAAAAATGCGTTTGACAAAGCCCACCAGTTTTATGAAAAGCACGGTGGTGTCACCATTATTTTGGCCCGCTTCATGCCCTTTATCCGCACCTTCGTGCCTTTTGTGGCGGGTGTTGCCGAGATGACGCGGCGCAAATTCTCCATGTACAACGTGGTCGGAGGTGTGATCTGGGTGGTGGGGCTGTGCTTGGCGGGTTACTTCTTTGGCAACCTGCCATGGGTGCAGGCTAACTTGTCCAAAATCATTTGGGGCCTCATTTTGGTGCCAGGCCTGATCACCCTGTTTGGCGCATGGAAGGCGAACCGTGCTGAATCTGGCCAGCAGTTGTAGGTAAAAGCTGTGCGCCAAGGTAGTACGGGGCGTGCGCGGCGCTCATGGTAGCGTTGTTATTTGGTAGCATGGTGTTTGCTCCGCTAGCCTAGTGTCTTCAAGACGCTATAGAATAAATAGTTAAACCCCTACATACCTGATCCGATGCCATCGACGCAATCCGTCATTGATCCGTTGCACCCTCAGCACGCAGGCCAGTCGAACCCGCAGTTTGGTTTTGACTCTACCCAGCCAGCTGGGTTTGAGGCTGCGGACCACAGCGGCTTTGAAGCCACGCGCCCTCTGGATTGGGAGCAGCAAGCCCTGACGCCAGACTACGATGAAGTCATAGCCGCCATGGCTACAGGCGAGGTGATCGCCGAGCCCGACTACAGCAACCGCAAACGTGTGTTGGTGGTCGACGACGACTTGGCCGCACGTCTGTATTTGCGTGCCAAACTGGCGCTGGTTGACGGGGTGGATGTGTATGAGGCCTGTAGCGGCGACGAAGCCGTGCAGATTAGCCAGTTCACACCTTTTGACGGGGTGTTGCTGGACGTGAACATGGCGGGCAATATAGACGGCTACGCAGTGTGCCGCACTATCAAGCAGCTAAGCCGCAAGCAAGGCGCCAAGCCCCCCAAAATTTACATAGTGACCAGCCGCAGCGGCGTTCTGGAACGCATGCGCGCCACCTTGGCCGGGGCAGATGCTTTCATGTCCAAGCCCCCGCACCCTTCGCAGTTGCACGAGCTGCTGGTAGCGCTGTAAATCTGCTGCCTGCACTGTAAAAGCGCTGTATTTACTGCACGTCTTTTGCTCCCGTAGTGTGGAGGTAGTTCGGTGCTACACCAAGCTGGGCCGCAGCGCAATAGCACAAATAGACATGTGTAATTTTTCACGCATTGCTATTATCATTACCTCGATGATGAAACGCATACTGATCAGGGTGGTGGGGTTTTCTGACGTGGAGCGCCATGCGCTGAACACCGTATTTCGCCTGTCGCAAGAGCCCACATCGGGCCGCAGCTTGAGCTACGAGCCTTGGACCGAAGGCGATGCAGAGCCCATTGGTCTGACTTTGATAGACGGTGCCAGCGGCAGCGCAGCGCAGGAGCTGGCCAACCTGCACGGCAATCCAGGGATAGGTTTGATTTGGGTCGGTGCCGTGCGGCCCTTCCATGCCTGGCGCACCTTCAACAGGCCGCTGCGCTGGCCCGACGTACTTACCGCCATGGACATGTATTTTGAGCCACCCTCCGCGCTGGACTTTGACTTAGCCAGCGACAGTTTGCCCAACCAGCTCCAAGCCGTGATCACCCAGCCCGCAGACCTGGAGCCTGGTTTTGGCACCAAGCGGGCATTGATAGCTGACGCCAACCGCGAAGCCCGACTTTATCTGCGCAGCAAGTTTGCAGCCTTGGGCATTACCCAGCTAGACGAGGCCGCCAGCGTTACCCAAGCCCAGGCCCTTCTCGCTCAGCACGGTTACCACATCGTCAGTGTGGACCTGGGCATGACCGACCGGGATCCGTGGCTCGCAGTGGCCTCAGCCCAGGCTGCGCCCCTGCGCATTGTCACCGGCCAGAACATAGGCCTTGGCACCAAATTCACCGCCAAAGTACACGGCTGCGTGGTACTGGAAAAACCGCTAGACCCTGTAAAGCTCAGCAAATTGCTACTGAATTTATAGCTGCTCCCGCGATATTCTATTGGGCTCAATGCCCCTGCGAGCCTCGATGTGCCCAGGCGGTGGTGTGCTTTTCTACATAGTCAAACAGCTCATACATCACCATCGCCATCGCGCCGACGACGACGAGGCCGCCGAAGGCCAGGCCCATTTGCATGGCGCTGCCGGCGCTGATGAGCAGGTAGCCGATGCCTTCGTTGGCGGCGGTCATCTCGCTCACGGTGGTGCCTACGAAGGCCAGGGTGATGGCGACTTTGAGGGAGCCGAAGAAGTAGGGCATGGAGCGGGGCATGCCGACCTTGGTGAGCACGTCCCAGCGCTTGGCACCCAGCACGCGCAGCACGTCTTCCAGCTCGGGTTCCAGGGTGGCCAAGCCGGTGGCGATGTTGACCATGATGGGGAAGAAGCTGATGAGGAAGGCGGTGAGGATGGCCGGGCCCACGCCGATACCGAACCACACCACCAGGATGGGCACGAAAGCGGCTTTGGGCAGGGCGTTAAAGCCCGTCATCAGCGGGTACATGGCGGTGTAGGCTACGCGCGAGCTGCCCATGAGAAAACCTAGCAATACACCGACGACGATGGCGATGCCAAACCCTACCATCGTCACCCAAAAGGTACGCCAGGCATGGCCTGCGATGACTTCTTTGTACTCCCACACCTGCGTGGCAATGCGCGACGGGCTGGGGAAGATGAATTCGGTGACGTTGAAGATGCGGCAGATGGCCTCCCACAGCACCAGGGTGACGACGAGGAGCAGCCAAGGGGAGTAGCGTTCAAGGTTCTTTTTTGTCATGGCGAAATTCTTTTTTTGCGTGGTGGCACGGAGGGAGCGAGCGGGGGGGGCGTTCAGTCTGATGGTGTTGCAGCGCCGCATCAAAGTGCTAAAGGTTTAGGGAGTCACCACCGCACTGGTTTTGCGAATCGCCCCAATATGCCCGCGCAGCTCCAGTACGATGTCGGCAAACTCTTTGGTGTAGGTCAGCTCCAGCTCGCGGGGGCGGGGCAGGTCGATGTTTTTTACCACCGTCAGGCGGCCGGGGGACTTGCTCATGACGTACACTTTGTCGGCCAAAAAGACAGATTCGCGCAGGTCGTGCGTGACCAAAATGACGTTGAATTTTTGCACCGCATGCAGGTCGCGCAAAATGCACCACAGCTCTTCGCGCGTGAAGGCGTCGAGTGCGCCAAAGGGCTCGTCCAGCAACAACATTTTGGGCTCGTGGATGAGCGCGCGGCAAATGCTGGCGCGCTGCTGCATGCCGCCTGAGAGCTGCCACGGAAATTTTTTCTCGTAGCCACCCAAGCCTACGGTTTCCAGCAGTTGGGATGCCCGCGCTTCGTATTCTTTGCGTTTGGTTTTGAAGTTGCTGCGGTAGGGCTCGACAATTTCCAGTGGCAACAGCACGTTGTCTAGCGTGGTGCGCCATGGCAAGAGTGAGGGCGCTTGAAAAGCCATGCCGCTGATTTTGAGCGGCCCCGTCACTGGCGCGCCGTTGATTTTTATCGTGCCTTTGCTGGGCATTTTCAGGCCCGTCGTGAGCTTCATGAAGGTCGACTTGCCGCAACCCGAAGGCCCCACGATGGCAATGAACTCGCCCGTGCCTACTTGCAGGCTGATATCTTCTACCGCAAAGTTGCCTTGGGCCAAAAGTTCATCGTTGTAGGCCAGCCAGACGTTTTGAAAGTCTACAAAGGGGGCGCTGGATGCGACAGGGCTGGTCATAGACTGTATTTCTTCTTTTTTGTATAAAAATAGCTGCTAGCCCAATAGAATATTGCGGGAGCAGCTATTATTTAAGTAGCAGTTTAAATGACCCGTACTACTTTTTTGCCATCGCTGGCAGCACGTTCAGCTCTGCCGCGCTGGGCAAAAAGCTGGCGTTCCACACGGCATCAGGATTCACGCGGCTCTTGGTGTTGAAGGCGTCCGACACTTGCGAGGCCATCAGGCTCAGGCGGCCCGGGGACACCTTGCCAAAGCCTTCGCTGCGTGCATCAGGGCTGTTGATGGCGGTGTCAATCGCCAGCTGGAAGCGGCGGGTCTCCAGCTCGGTGTTGATAATGCCGTCGCGTGCTTTGACAAACTCAATCGCCGCCTTGGGATTTGCCATGGCTTCTTTGGCACCTTTGCTGAAGGCGACCAAAAAGGCTTTGACGGCAGCGGGGTTTTCTTTGATGAGCTTGGGGCTGGCGATGATGGCGTTGCCATATAGCTTTACGCCGTTGGTGGCGTAGGGGATGATGGTGACTTCATCGGCCTTCACGCCGCGTGCTTCCAGATTGAGCAGGCTGGTGAAGGTAAAGCCGGTGATGGCGTCGACATCGCCGCGTGCCAGCATGGTCTCGCGCAGAGGCGGGTCCATGCTGGTCCATTGCACGCCGGTCACATTGTTGGCCTTGGCAAAGATAGCGAAGCTGCGGCGGCCTGCGTCAAACACGGGCGCGCCGAGTTTTTTGCCGTTCAGGTCGGCACTGGTTTTGATGCCCGACTTTTTAAGCGCCATTACCGACGCGGGCGTGTTGTTGTAGACCATCATCACGGCGACGGGCTTGTTGGGCGCGTCGGGGTTGTTGGCGTGGAACTCCATCAGGGCGGCAATATCTGCAAAGCCCATGTCGTACGTGCCCGAGGCCACGCGGGTGACCGCGCCACCCGAGCCGTTGCCGGCGTCTACCGTCACGTCCAGCTTGGCATCTTTGAAGTAGCCTTTGGCTACGGGGGTAAGGAAGAGGGCGGACGGGCCTTCAAAGCGCCAGTCGAGCTGGAACTTGATGGGCGTGGTTTGCGCCTGGGCGGCAGAGAATGACAGGGCAGCAGCGGCGGCCAGTGCCAGTTTGATAAAACTACGAGTTTTCATGGGAGTTCCGAACAAAATAAAAAATAAAAAACCAACTAAAACACTGAGATAGAACGCAAGAGTATGCAAAGTCGATGCCAATGCAAACCCTAGATTGTTCCTGCCTCAAACCACTTTGGTGCGTATACATGCACCTTTAAACCGGGCTCCCTAAAACTAAAAAACCCTGTACTGCCTGCAGTCATACAGATTTATGCCATCAGCAAATCATGCAGGCTGCGGGCTACTACTTTGGTAGCACCGCGCAAGTCTTCTAGCACCAGCCGCTCGTCAGCGCGCTTGGCATGGCTCTCCAAAACGGTGCGCGGCCCTGCGCCGTAGATCACGCCTGGAATGCCGTATGCACCATACAGGCGCACATCGGTGTACAGCGGCGTACCCGTGGCAGGTATGGGCACGCCAAACACCTGTTTGCCGTGCTTTTGCAGGGCTTTGACCAAAGGCTTGTTGCCGGGTAAGGGTCGCAAGCTGTGGGCCATCAGCAGGCGCTTGATGTCTACCCTGATGTCGGGGCTGGTGGCCGCCGCATCGGCTATCACTTGGCGGATATGGGCCTCTACCTCGGCCGGGTCTTCCTCGGGGATCATGCGGCGGTCAAGCTTGAAGCTGACTCTGCCCGGCACCACGTTGGTATTGGTGCCGCCTTCGATGCAGCCCACATTGAGGTAAGGGTGGGTGATGCCTTCTACCTGGCTGGTAACCTGCTTGTAAATAGCGTTTTGCGCATACAGGGCGTTCAAAATTTTCACTGCACCTTGCAGCGCGTCCACACCGGTGTGCGGGATGGCAGCGTGGGCCATTTTGCCGTGCACGGTCACCTCTAACTGCAGGCAGCCATTGTGCGCGGTGACCACCTGGTAGCTAAAACCGGCGGCAATCATCAGGTCGGGTTGGGTCAGGCCGTTTTTCAGCAGCCAGCCGGGGCCCAGCTCGCCACCAAACTCTTCGTCGTAGGTAAAGTGCAGTTCTACCGCGCCTTGCGTAGGCTTGGCCACCGCCTCCAGCGCGCGGGTGGCAAAGGTAAAGCTGGCAAAGTCGCATTTGCTCACTGCGGTGGCGCGGCCGTACATTTTGCCGTCTTCAATGACTGCGCCGTAGGGCGGTTTGGTCCAGCCTTCGCCGGGGGGCACTACGTCGCCGTGGGCGTTGAGGGCGATGGTTTTACCGCTGCCCTCGCTGCCGTACTTGCGCCGCACGATCAAATTGGTGATGGACTGCATGCCGTACTCGGCCAGCTCGGCCGCGCTGGGGCTGTGCTTTTCGGCGTCAAAGTCAAACTTTTTCAACAGCTGCGCCGTGCGCTCGGCGTGGGGTGCGTTGTTGCCAGGCGGGGTGTCGGTAGGCACTTGCACCAAGGCCTGCAGAAACTTCACTTCTTCGTCAAAGTGCGCGTCTATCCAGGCGTCGAGTTGTTCGTACACAGACTTGGGAGCCGAATTGGTAACGGAGTTGGAAGTAGACTTGGAAGTAGACATAGAAATGGGTATGAAAATACTCGTTACGCGGCCCGGCTCTCAAGCGCCAGCTGTTCAAGCAGGTGTTGGAAGGCTTGCACGCACAGCTGCATGTCGTCGCTGGTGGTGCTTTCCAGTGGGTTGTGGCTGATACCGGAGTTTTCACCGCGTACAAAGAGCATGGCTTGGGGCATGATCTCATGCAGCTTCATTGCGTCGTGGCCTGCGCCGCTGGGCATACGGTAGATGGGAGCACCCAGCTTGGCTACAGCGGCCTCCCAGCGCGCTTGCCACTTCGCATCACTCGGGGCGGCAGCGGCGCGCATGGTTTCTTCCACGGTGTGCCGCACACCACGTTTGTCGCAAATGCCCTCTAGCTGGGCCAGCACGTCTTGCACCAGTGCGTCGCGCTGCGCGTCAAGCGGTGCGCGCATGTCCAGACTGAACAGGCAGCGGCCAGGCACCACGTTGATCGAGCCGCCGGGCACTTGCAGCATGCCGATGGTGGCCACGCTGTTGCCGTCTTGCGCGGCGCGCTGCTCCAGCTACACCGACAGCTCGGCCACCGCCGCGGCGGCGTCGCGCCTGTGGTGCATCGGTGTGGTGCCCGCGTGGCTGGCCATGCCAATCACCTCGCATTGCAGGCGCACGCTGCCGTTGATACTGGTGACGATGCCCAGCGGCATGTTCTGCTCGCTCAGCACCGGGCCTTGCTCGATATGCACTTCGACAAAGCCCAGGTACTGCGCTGGGTCACGCTGCAATGCAGCGATGTCTTTGCTAGCTAGCCCCGCATGTTCCATGGCGGTTTGCATGCTGATGCCATCGGCATCGAGCTGCTGCAGCCAGGCAGGGTTAAATTGGCCCACCAAGGCACCCGAGCCTAAAAATGTGGCTTTGTAGCGCTGGCCCTCTTCTTCGGCGAAGGCTACTACTTCGATGCCAAAAGGCAGGCGCCTACCAGCACGGTGCAGCTCGCGCACGCACATCATGGGGGTGTAGATGCCCAGGCGGCCATCGTACTTGCCGCCGTTGCGCACGGTGTCGTAGTGGCTTCCGGTGAGCAAATATTGAGATGATTGCTGGCTCTGGCCCAATGAAATATTGCGGGAGCAGCTATCACTTTCGTAGTGGCCCACTACATTGCCTACGGCGTCTATGGCTACGCGGTCAAAGCCTGCGCCGCGCATGTGCTGTGCTATTTGTGCGGCGCAGGCACGGTGCGCGTCGGTAAGATAGGTGACGGTGAGCTGGCCAAGTTCCTTAAACCCTGGGTCGCTGTGCTGGGCCAGCGCCTCGTGCCAATCCCACAGTTCGTTGCCCAAATCGGGCTGCACACCCAGCTTGTCGTTCAGGCGCATCTCAGCAATGCGGTGTATTTGCCGCAGGCACTCTTGCAGCTCAAAGTCGGGGTGGCCGTGCAGGCGGCGCGCAAAGGTGTCGATGATCTGCCGCTTGCGCAGTCCTGTGCCACGCGGGCCGCGCACCGCCAAGATAAAGGGCCAGCCGAACTTGGTGTTGTAGTCGGCGTTGAGCTTTTGAATCTGGGCAAACTCTTGCGCCGTGCAGTGGGTGAGGCCCGCTTTGCTTTGCTCGTTGGTAGATTCTGCCGTAAGCGACTGGTCTACCATGGCCTTGCCCGCTAGCTCGGGGTGGGCGCGCACCAGCTTGACTTGGGCATCCAGGCCCGCACCCTGCAGCACCACGGTCATGGCGTGTTGGAGGGCGGTGACAGACGCAAACGGGCGGTGCGCCAAGGCGCGCTGTGCTATCCACGGCGAATGCTCGTACAAGCCGTCCAGCATGGCCAAAGCCTCGCTTTCAGGTGCGGCGTTCAGAGCGGCGAAGGTGATGCTCATGGTGCCCCCGGCACAGGATGCAGGGTGCGCCAGTGCTGCGCTATCTGCACGCGCTGCGCCACCCATACATGGCTGCGCTTTTCAATATGGTCTAAAAAGCGCTGCAAGGCGGTGATGCGCCCGGGCCGCCCGAGGATGCGGCAATGCATACCGATGCTCATCATCTTGGGAGCGTTCAGGCCGTTCGGGTCGCCCTCGGCATACAGCGCGTCGAAGCTGTCTTTCATGTACTGAAAGAACGGGTCGGCGTGTGAGTAGCCCTGCGGCAGCGCAAAGCGCATGTCGTTGCAGTCCAGCGTGTAGGGCACGATGAGCTGGTGGGTGTCAGTGCCATCGGTTTTGCGCACCTTCATCCAAAACGGCAGGTCGTCGCCATAGTAGTCGCTGTCGTAGGCAAAGCCGCCGTAGTCGGCTACCAGGCGTCGGGTCTGGGGGCTGTCGCGGCCGGTGTACCAGCCTGCGCCATGGAGATGGCGCGGGGCACCCTCCTTACCACCGGTGATTTTTAAAATCGACGCCATCGCCAAGCGCATGTGTTCTCGCTCGGTAGCTTCGTCCACGTTTTGGTAGCTGATCCACTTGTAGCCGTGGCAGGCGATCTCATGGCCCAGCTCTACGAAAGCGGCGGCAGTATCAGGGCTGCGCTCCAGCGCGCTGCTCACGCCAAACACCGTCAGCGGTAGTTGACGCTTTTCAAACTCGCGCAGTATGCGCCACACGCCTGCCCGCGAGCCGTATTCGTAAATGCCTTCCATGCTGATGTGCCGGTCGGGAAAGGCAGCGGGGTTGAACATCTCGCTTAAAAATTGCTCGCTGGCAGGGTCGCCATGCAGCACGGAGTTTTCGCCACCTTCTTCGTAATTGAGCACAAACTGCACCGCTATGCGCGCCCCGCCCGGCCATTGCGCGTGCGGCGGCGTGCGGCCGTAACCTGCCAGGTCGCGCGGGTAGGGTGCGGTACTGTCGTAAGTCATGATGGTGCGTGCCAGCTGCAATACTCCAGTACCTATAAAGGCGCTTGTGTAGTTTCCAAATGTGCCTCCACCGTGGCGGCATAGCTTGTCTCAAACACGTCGCCCACATCGTTGGATGGCGGCTTGCGGTCTAGCGTCAAGCTGCTCACCACGTTAAACAAATGTTCTTCCATCAGTCGCACGGCTTTGGCCTCGTCTTTGGTCACTATCGCGGCCACGATGCTCACATGCTCGCGGTTAGAGTCTTTCGCAGCTTGGGCGCTTTGGTACATCAGGGTGACCAGTGCGCAGCGTGCTATGAGGTCGCTGAGCATTTGCTCCAGGACTTTATTGCCCAGTAGTTTGGCTATCAGCACATGAAAGTCGCCCAGCAGTGCCACCCGGCTGGGCACGTTCTCGTTAGAGACGGCTTCTTTTTCTTGCAGCAGGTGGTCGCGCAGCGCGCGAATTTGCGGCGTGCTGATTTGGCGCATAAACAGGCGCACCATCTCGGCTTCGAGCATGCGGCGCACTTCAAACACTTCTTGCGCTTCTTTTAGCGAGGGCGACGCAACAAACGCACCCCGCGCAGGCTCAATCACCACCAGGCGCTGCTGCTCCAGCTGGTACAGCGCCTGGCGCACCAGGGTGCGCGACACGCCAAAATGGTCAGCCAGCTTTTGCTCCACCAGCTTGGCCCCTGGCTGCAAACGGTGCTCCACAATGGCTTTGGACAGCGCCTCAACGATGTGGGTGGTGGTAGATTCCATGGCTAACCTTAAGTATTTTTCAAATTGTATACACTTTGGTAGACAATACGAAATAGTTTTTACCCTAAGGATGCCGTTATGGGACTTTCTACCCACGTACTAGACACCATGCATGGTAGCCCCGCAGCGGGCATGGCGGTAACTTTGTCCGTCATGGCGCAAGGCGTTGCTACCATCGTCAAGCGCTTTACGCTGAACGCCGACGGCCGCAACCCCGACGGGCTGTTGTATGACAACTCCGCCCTGCGGGCAGGTACCTATCGCCTGAGCTTTGACGTGGCGGCGTATTACCGGGCGCGTGGCGTGGCCTTGCCCGAGCCGGCGTTTTTAGACGTGGTGCATGTGGACTTTGGCATTGCGCAAGCTGACCAGCATTACCATGTGCCGCTGCTGTGCACGCCTTGGAGTTACTCCACCTACCGGGGGAGTTGAGCCGCACGCCTTTTTCCAGTGCTCGCTTCAGTTTTGCCTGCATTACCAAGCTCTGAGCCAGAAGCAAACGCTATGTTTTGCGTAGCTGCTCCCGCAATATTCTATTGGGCTGTAGGCCGTTTTGTATGTTAAAAATAGGCCAAAACGACTGTTTTTCGGCACCCAGGAGGCTCCGAGAGCCTGGAAATTGACTGAAAACCTTGAATTTACCGGCTTTGGGGCCATTTTTTAGATACGTATCGGCCTGCAGGCCAATAGAATATCGCGGGAGCAGCTACTTAATATATAGCGCCCGTCACACACCAAACACAGCCAAAAAACTCGAATATTGCGTTACAAATAGCAGGCCAAGGCGCAAATCCCAATAAAATGAAGGTTCAATTTTTTCAAAGAACCCCATGAGCGAAGCCACCAACACCGTCCGTTTTGTCCTCGACGGAAAAATCATCGAAGCGCAAGGCAAACGCCGCACCACCACGGTGTTGGACTACCTGCGCGAGGAGCTGCACCGCACTGGCACCAAAGAGGGCTGCGCCGAGGGCGACTGCGGGGCTTGCGTGGTGCTGGTGGGCGAACTGAATGGCGCGGGCACGGCAGTGCGCTATGTGCCGACAAACTCATGCATGCAACTGCTGCCCTCACTCGACGGAAAATCCATCAAAACGGTGGAAAGTTTGAGGCGCGCGGATGGCAGTTTGCACCCGATTCAGCAAGAGATGGTGGACTGCTTTGGCTCGCAGTGCGGCTTTTGCACCCCTGGTATTGTGATGAGCTTGACAGGCTTGGTGCAAACCAATGCCTGCCCGAACCGTGCGCAGATCAACGATGCGCTGAGCGGCAACCTGTGCCGCTGCACGGGCTACAAGCCGATCATTGATGCGACATTGAAGGCCTGCCAGCGGCCTGCGACAGAGCTGAAGATTCAAGACAGTGCAGACGTGGCGCTGCTCAAGGCCATTGCCCGCGACAAAGAGCCCACTGTGGGGCTGGATGGCCAGATCATCACCCAGCCTGTGGTGCGCACCAAGAAGGGCAGCGAATTTGTCTCGCCCACCACGGTGGACGAAGTGGCCGCGTATCTGGTTAAGCACCCGCAGGCAACCCTGCTGGCGGGTAGTACCGAGATTGGCTTGCAGGTGAACAAGCAGTTTGTACGGCCAGAGCACATTGCCTATCTTGGCAATGTGGCCGAATTGAAAGCTGTGAAAGACTGCAAACTTAATGGCGCAGATGCCTGGAGTATCGGCGCGGCCACGCCGCTGGCCGTAGTGGAAACACTGGTAGCCAAGGCCTACCCTGACTTTGCCGAAGTGATCCGCCGTTTCGGCTCGCCCCCCATCCGCTCTACCGCCACCCTCGCCGGTAACATCGCCAACGGCTCGCCGATAGGTGACACCATGCCCTGCCTCATGGCGCTGGGCGCTACTCTGGAGCTGCGCGCGGGGGACACAACCCGCAAAGTGTCTTTGGATGCTTTCTACACTGGCATGAAAAAGTCGGTACTGCATGCTGGTGAATTCATCGTCTCCATTGAGCTGCCCAAGCCGAAAAATGGCGAGGTGTTCCGCGCCCACAAAATCAGCAAACGCTTTGACCAAGACATCTCGGCCACCGTAGCCGCCATGCGCTACGAGCTGGTGGGCGGCAAACTGAAAAACGTGCAACTGGCCTACAACGGCATGGCCCCATCGCCCTGCCGCGCGCCTAAAATTGAAGCCGTGCTGGAGGGCAAAGCGCCGCAAGATCTGCGCGCTGCCGACATTGATGCAGCGATTACCGCCAGCTTCCCCGCACGCGACGGCCTGCGCGCTACCTGGGCCTACCGCTCACTGGTTGCGCGCAACCTGGTGATGCAATTTGTCGAAGAATCAACCGACACCATCAAGGAGGCTGCATAAATGAACGCACCTACCACCCTCAAAGAATTCATGCCCGCCACCGACCACGCGGGCCAGCAAGGCCAGGGCATCGTGCACGAAAGCGCGCACCTCCATGTGACGGGCGAGGCCGTATACACCGACGATATCCCCGAGCTGCGCGGCACGCTGTATGCGGCGCTCATCTTGTCCCCCGTAGCGCATGGTGAACTGATCGGCGAGGGCATTGACCGCGCCGCCATTCTCGCCCAGCACGGCGTAGTAGCGGTGTACACCGCCAAAGATATTCCCGGCGAAAACAACTGTGGCCCCATCATCCATGACGACCCGTTTTTAGCCGCAGGCAAGGTCGAATTTTTAGGCCAGGCCGTGGCCGTGGTGGTGGCGCACGACATGCTGTATGCCCGCGAAGTGGCCAAGCGCGCCAAGGTGCTGGTCAAAGAACTGCCCGCGCTGTTGACGATTGAAGAAGCGCTGGCCGCGCAAAGCTTCATCATGCCGCCCAAGGGCATCACACGCGGCAAACCCGCCGAGGCCATTGACAAAGCGCCACACAAAATCACCGGCAGCACCTACTGTGGCCAGCAAGAGCAGTTTTACCTGGAAGGCCAGATCACCTACGCCGTGCCGCGCGAGGACAACCAGCTCACCCTGTACGTGTCCACGCAGCACCCCGACGGCAACCAGCGCGAGGCCGCTGCCGCGCTGAACCTGACCACCAAAGACGTAGAGGTGATCTGCCGCCGCATGGGCGGTGCCTTTGGCGGCAAAGAGGGCAACGCCAGCATCTTCTCGCAGTCGGCAGCCTTGGCCGCGCATCTACTGAAAAAGCCCGTCAAGCTGCGCGTCAACCGCGACGACGACATGATGATCACTGGCAAGCGACACGACTTTCGCATTGACTACACCGTAGGCTTTGACGACAGCGGCCGCATCCTGGGCGCAGACTTCATGCTGGCCAGCCGCTGCGGCTACAGCACCG
Source organism: Polaromonas sp. (assembly GCA_043749385.1). Taxonomy (GTDB): domain Bacteria; phylum Pseudomonadota; class Gammaproteobacteria; order Burkholderiales; family Burkholderiaceae_C; genus JAAFIP01. Next base: position 2,282 of record JAYVDN010000006.1, on the reverse strand, counting down.
ATTTTTCAGGCCCCGTGAATGACCGCGCCGTGCTGCACATCGACAACTGCTACTACCTGCCACATTTGCACATCATCAGCCACCGCTGCAAAACCCATACCCAGTCGGGCACGGCCTTCCGTGGTTTTGGTGGCCCGCAGGGTATGTTTGGCATTGAGACTGTGATTGAAGAAATTGCCCAGCAGATCGGCAAAGATCCGCTGGATGTGCGCAAAATTAACCTGTACCGCGAGCCCGCAGTCAGTGGCGATGCACACAGCATGACCACCCAGTACGGGCAGGTGATTGAAGACTTTATTGCCGACCAGGTAATTGAACAGGTAGAAGCCGAATCAGCCTACCGCGCCCGAAGAGAAAGCGTGAGCAGCTATAACAAAAATAGCAAATACAAGAAGCGCGGGGTCGCCTTGGTGCCGCTCAAGTTTGGCATCAGCTTCACCGCCACCATGCTCAACCAAGGCGGCGCGCTGCTCAACATTTACATGGACGGCTCGGTCAGCGTCAACCACGGCGGCACCGAAATGGGCCAAGGCCTGAACACCAAAATGGCACAGGTAGCGGCAGACGGCCTGGGCATCTCGGTACGACAAGTGCGCGTCACCGGCACTGATACGCAAAAGGTGCCCAACGCATCGGCCACTGCTGCATCCAGTGGGGCCGACATCAACGGCGCAGCCATCAACAACGCCTGCGAGCAGATGCGTGCGCGCCTGGCACCGGTGGCGGCACGCATGCTGGGTTGTTCGCCAGACGCTATAGAGTTCATAGCTGGCTGCGCGCGCAATACAGGGGCTACCGGCCAAAATGATAAGAATTCTGTCGAATGGGCAGCCGTCATCAAACAAGCCTGGCTAGACCGCGTAGGTTTAAGCGTCACCGGTTTTTACATGACCCCCGACATCAAATACGACTTCACCACCCTGCAAGGCAAAGCCTTCTACTACAACTGCTACGGCGCCGCCGTGACCGAGGTCGAGATAGACACCCGCACGGGAGAGTGGTGGCTCAAAGCCGTAGACATCGTGCACGACGCAGGCCAGAGCATCAACCCCGCGGTAGACTTAGGCCAGATCGAAGGCGCCTACATCCAGGGCATGGGCTGGCTGACGATGGAAGAGTGTGTGTGGGATCTCAAAGGTAAGGGCGATGGCATGGGCCGCGGCAAGCTCCTCACCCACGGCCCCAGCACCTACAAAATCCCCGTCGCCAGCGACGTACCCGAACACTTCAAGGTCAGCTTCTTTGATGGCGAAAACGTCAAACCCACCCCATTCCGCAGCAAAGCCGTAGGCGAGCCACCCCTCATGCTAGCCCTGAGCGCCTATTTCGCCCTGCGCGACGCCGTCAGCGCCAGCGCCGACCACAAGGTGCGCGTGGACTTGACAGCTCCAGCTACACCGGAGCGGATTTTGATGGCGTGTGAGCGTGCGAAGGCGCAGTTGTAACGCTACGCTGCAAGTGCAAACCTTTCATCCCGCTCTGCAATTAACACTTCAGCTGGTATGCCAAGGCCTTTGTGCAGGCGGCGAATCATAGGTAAAGTGAGTGGACGTTTGCGCCCCAGGACTTCATACACCCGGTTGCTTTTGCCAATGAACGGTTCCAGGTCCTTGATGGTCAGTCCACCTTGTTCTATGCGAAATTTAATGGCTTCAATAGGATCTGGCGGCTCAATAGGATGGTGTTTGGTTTCGTAGGCTTGCACCAAGGTGGCCAACACGTCCAGACGGTCACCCTCGGGCGTACCCAAGTCAGGGTCAGACTCCATGAGCGCTGCAATGTCGTGCAGCGCAGCTTTGTAGTCAGCCGTGGTATGAATCGGTTTAATTTCCATCATGAAACTCCTACTGGCCCCTAGACCATCTCTACGGTTTGCGCATCAATAGCGTCGTACTGCCTATGTGTTCCCACAAATTTGACAAAGACCAATTGCAGCTTATACGACAAGGCAACGACCAGGCGGTAATCGTTGCCCTTAATATTAAAAACCACCCGGCGGTTTTGCAGGATGCTGGCATTGCCATACTGCGCTTTGATATCTGCGGGCTGCTGCCAGGTAGCTTTGCTGGCTTCTTCAAACCACGCTCGAAGTGGCTGCTCGGCCTCACGGTATCGGGGCTGCTCCCAAAAGCTTTTGAGAGTAGAGATGGCTATGACTCGCATTACGCCAATTATAGTCCCGCGGCGGGACTCGTGCCCCTTGGGAAAACGACTGACAGCCTGGATAAGTATAACGTTAGGCCTTTGCGTTAGCTGCCCGCAGTTATTAGCGCCAGTCCGCG
>JAYVDN010000005.1:0-3112 GCA_043749385.1 Polaromonas sp. | reverse complement strand
CAGCCTTCGTCGCATCGCTGGCAGGCAGGCCCACCTTGGTGTTTTTTGGAGGAATAGCTTGGACAAACCATTTGTCATAGGCCTTGGCCAATTCGCCTGACTTGATCATTGCCTTGACGCTGTCATCGGCCAGCTTCTTCATCGCGGGGTCGTCCTTGCGGATCATGATCGCGATGGGTTCCACGCTCAGCACTTCGCCCACAATTTTGAAGTCGGCAGGGGTTTTGGAGGTGGCAATATTGCCCGCCAAAATCTGGCCATCCATCACAAACGCATCAGCGCGGCCGGACTCGAGCAGCAAGAAGCTGTCGGCATGGTCTTTGCCAAACACTTCTTTGAAGTCAGCGCCAGTGGCGCTTCTGTTCTTGCGCAACAACTGCACTGACGTGGTGCCCGTGGTGGTGGCGACATTTTTGCCGTCGAGCTGTTTGATGCTGGTGATGCCGCCATTGGCCTTGACCGCCATGCGCACTTCTTCGACATAGGTGGTGACTACGAAAGCCACGTCTTTTTGGCGGGTAGCGTTGTTGGTGGTGGAGCCGCACTCGATGTCCACTGTGCCGTTTTGCACCAAGGGGATGCGGTTTTGCGAGGTGACTGGGGTATAAGTCACGGCCAGTTTTTTGCCCACAGATTTTTCAATGTCGGCAATGATGTTCTGGCACACTTCTACATGGTAGCCAGCGTATTTGCCGTCACCCAAGGTATAGGACAGTGCGCCAGACGAGTCACGCACGCCCATGGTAATGGCGCCAGAGGCTTTGACTTTGGCGAGGGTGTCAGTGGCCTGCGCCACTGCGCTGCCAGCAGCGATAGCCAATACGGCCAGGGCGATGATTTGCTTTTTCATAAATTCTCCAGAAAGGTAAAGCACAGGGGACAAAAATAACAATACAAAATAACAACGTGGATTCTAAAAGTATGGGCTTGCGGGTATACCCGCGAAGCAGCGCATTCGCTATGCTTTTCCTGCATAAATCATGCCTGTTTCGGAACTAAGCCACTAATGCTTGGTTAAATAGGCAAGACACCCGTAGCTTAGCTCCGATAGGAGGACTCTGGGTAAATCACAAAGCACCCTGAACATCACGCCGGCAATTGCATCGGCCGTGTCAGCTTGTCTGGCACTAGCAGCGCCTGCATTTGCGCACGCGTCATGATGCCCAGTGTTTCTGCCACCTCGGCGATGGGCAGGCCCGTGGCAATGGCCGTTTTGGCTATCAAGGCGGCTTTTTCGTAACCAATGATGGGGTTGAGCGCGGTGACCAGGGTGACCGACTCGCTTACCCGCTTGGCCAGCAGCTCGCGGTTGGCCTCGATGCCCGCGACACAGTTGGTTTGCAAGGTCAGGCAGGCTTGGCTCAGGTGGCTGATGCTTTTAAACAGGCTCCAGCCCATGATGGGTTCAAAGGCGTTGAGCTGCAATTGCCCGGCTTCAGAGGCCATGGTGACGGTGATGTCGTTGCCTATCACCTCAAACGCCACCTGGTTCATTACCTCCGGGATCACCGGGTTGACCTTGCCGGGCATGATGGACGATCCTGCCTGGCGGGCGGGTAGCTTGATGTCGCCAAAGCCGGCTTGAGGGCCGCTGGAGAGCAGGCGCAGGTCGTTGCAGATTTTGCTGAGCTTGCAGGCGATGCGCTTGAGCACGCCCGAGAGCTGCACAAACGCGCCGGTGTCTTGCGTCGCCTCGATCAAGTTCACGGCTTTGACGACGGGTATCTTGCTTTCTTCGGCGAGAAACTTGCAGGCCATGTCCGCATAGCCAGCCGGGGCATTGATACCGGTGCCAATGGCGGTAGCGCCCAGGTTAATTTCTTCAATCAAGGCGCGGGCTTCGCGCAAACGCGCCTCGTCCTCGCCAATCATGATGGCGTAGGTTAAAAACTCCTGGCCCAAGGTCATCGGTACGGCGTCTTGCAGCTGGGTGCGGCCAATTTTCAGAATGTCTTTGAACTCATCGGCCTTGGCCTCAAAGCCTTTGCGCAGAATGGCCATCGAGCCCAGCAGGCGGTCAATACCCGTCCACAGCGCGATGCGCACGGCGGTGGGGTACACGTCATTGGTGCTTTGCGAGGCGTTGACATGGTCATTGGGGTGCAGCACGTCGTAGCGGCCCTTCTCATGCCCCAGCTTTTCCAGCGCAATATTGGCCAGCACTTCATTGGCGTTCATATTGGTCGAGGTGCCCGCGCCGCCCTGGATCACGTCCACCACAAACTCGCTGTGGTGCTTGCCGTCAATCAAATCGTTGCAGGCCAAGATGATGGCCGCAGCGCGTTTGCGGTCGAGTGCGCCCAGATCGGCGTTGGCGCGGGTGGCGGCTTTCTTCACGTAGCCGAAGGCGCGGATCAAATCGGGCATGGCCGAGATGGGCGTGCCCGAGATGGGAAAGTTGTCTACCGCGCGGGCGGTGTGTACGCCCCAGTAGGCGTTGACGGGGATTTGCATCTCGCCCAAAAAATCGTGTTCGGTGCGGTGGGTGGTAGAGGTCATGGTGCTCAGCCTTGTTTGATGAACTGGCTGAACTGTAGGTTTGCTGGGAGGAATATGCAAATGCTGTTTGGGCGGGAAACTATGCAAAATATTTATGATGCAGCTGTCATGAAAAATTTGCATCTGTTGTGAGCTTGGGGTTAAACATGGCTTTACGATGCGGGCCAAATGGAATTGCAAAAAGCGGATAAATTCCTACCCAAGTTCCCGGAAAACCTCACCATGAAAACCCCGTTCAACTACAAGCACCTGTACTATTTTTGGGTGGTGGCCAAAGAGGGCGGGATATCGCGCGCTGCTGACAAGTTGGACATGGCGGTGCAAACCGTGAGCGCTCAGGTGCGCGAGCTGGAGCGCGACCTGGGTTACGCTTTGCTCAAACCTGCTGGGCGTGGGCTGGTGCTGACCGATGCGGGTTTAGCGGCCATGCAGCAAGCCGACCATATTTTTCAGCGGGGCGAGAATCTGCCCGCCGTGGTGCGAGATGCCGTGAGCACACCTGCAGTGCGCCTGACGATCGGCATTTCGGATGGTCTGCCTAAACTCGTGGTGCACCGTCTGCTGAGGCCGGTGATAGCCGAGCCGAATTTGCGCCTGCTTTGCCATGAGGGTG
>JAYVDN010000004.1:0-1595 GCA_043749385.1 Polaromonas sp. | reverse complement strand
CGCCATCAACGGCAGCCTGCCCCAATGCCAGCCGTATGTAAAGCGGTACTTCAAACGTCTTTGGCAGAATTGGGACTGGTAGACGATAAAGACTTGATGGCTGATCCGCCAGGGTTACCCAGTCGAGAAGCGCATTGGCGTAATGCCGGAATGAATTAGACTTTTCTCCGTAAATACCCAATAGCCGCCGTATTTCATCCGCTATACCCGGCCAGTCCAGTTGTGCGCTAGTCTCTTTGAGTGCGTCAACAATGACGCGGCGCTCAAGGCCATAGAAGAAAAGGAACACATAACCAATATCTGCGTTAGGTTCACGCCTGCCACCCATCAACCAATTTACATATGCTCGGCGTTCCGTGCGGGAGAATGCAGCGTAACTAGGCCAATAACCTAATAATCGTTCTGCGCAGTCCCCGTTGGAATCAATCGACAATGAAGGATCGAGTAGGCTGGGATCATTGCCTCCATATGGAGTTTTTAGTGATGCCCCAAAATAGATCATGCCGCCCGAAATAGTCACACCTGCAATATCGACGGGCTGGTTACTTGGAATCCATACTGCTAAGCCAGAGCCCTCAGGCGCTGTCGGAACTTTATATCCAAGTACTTTGTCGGCCGACACGGGCAACGCAACGCTGACTGGCTCATCGTTGGTTAGATAGCGACTCTCCGATTTTTTGTTTTGATAGCTTGGCGGTTCTGACTTTGAAATTTGATGAAATGCGCTTGCAGGAGTTTTTGCGTCGGGGTTCCTTCGCGATAAGTTGTTTTCAACCTGCGAATTTGTGAGTTTCGAGTAGACAAAATAGACCAACCAGGCAGCTACAGCGATGCCCAAGGCTATCCAAATTTCTTTGGGGATAGCAGCGAATAGCGCTAATAAACCTACCAGACCAGCTCCAAGTAAGCCTCCTGCGCCCGATTTTTTCTTTTTTGCCACTTCGTCTGCTTTCTGATCATTAAAGATAATTCGCTTACACATAGCGTACCACTGTAAGTAATGCTCACTGCAATCTGCCCAGTTGGCCGTGCAAAATTATTTTTCTCATATTTCCTGACAAAAGAAACCCTCAATGCACATAGCCATAAAGATCTATCCATTGCTCTACCGCGGTCTAAATCTCGCCGCATATTGCATTGCCCTTCTAATGCACTCCATCACTGCATCAGCCCAACCCGCTGCAGCCCCCACCCCGAGCTACGCAACAGCCGACCTCCTAGGCGTCGCCATGGAAGGCTGGGCCTATCCTTACCCTTTGCAGACGCTGCAGTTTGAGCAAGACGACCAACCGCCGCGCATGATGTACATGGACGTGCCCGCAGCCAAGCCCAATGGGCAGACGGTGCTGCTGATGCATGGCAAGAACTTTGGTGCGGACTATTGGGCCAACACCTTGCGTACGCTGTCGGAGCAGGGCTACCGGGTGATTGCGCCGGACCAAATTGGCTTTGGTAAGTCGTCCAAGCCGGAGATGCGCTACAGCTTTGAGATGCTGGCGGCGCACACCGTGCGCCTGCTGGACGCGCTGAAGGTGGAGCGCACGGTGGTGATTGCCAACTCGATGGGCGGCATGCTGGGCGTGCACTTTGCGCGC
>JAYVDN010000003.1:0-3672 GCA_043749385.1 Polaromonas sp. | reverse complement strand
TACCAACCGGGCAGCGTTAAGCGGCATTGGCCCCAGCTGAACCCCCAAGGGATAGCACGCAGGTCTTCTATGCGCTGGCTGGGTTTGCGCGATGCGGGGCGCGAGCCGATGTTCAGGCCTGCAATCTCACGGATGGGCGTAGCAGCGAAGAAGTAGTCGGTAAAGCCCGGTGTTTCGTACACCAGCTTGCGGTAGGCCTGCATGCTGAGTTTGCTGAGGTCGGTGGCCGCATCTAAAAAGCTTTGTGGTGCGGGTTTGGTGGGGGTGAGCAGGGTGGCCTCCAAGGTGGCGGCGACCAGCGTTTCGAGATTGCGGCGGCCGATCTCGGGGTTGGCGTATTTGGAGGCAATCACCTCGCCTTGCTCGGTCACGCGGATCTGTCCGCGCACGGTGCCCGGTGGCTGCGCAAGGATGGCCTGGTAGCTGGGGCCGCCGCCCCGACCTACCGTGCCGCCACGGCCGTGGAACATTCTCAAAGTGATGCCGTGTGAGGCCTTGAGTTCATCGAAGAGCGACACCAGCGCGATCTCTGCGCGGTACAGCTCCCAGTTACTGGTGAAGATTCCACCGTCTTTGTTGCTGTCGCTGTAGCCCAGCATGATGTCTTGCTCAGGGCTGTGGTGCAGGGCGCCTTCACTGGCTGAGCGGCGCACCATGTCTGCTATGCCGCTCAATGCGTAAAACTCGCGCATGATGGGCGCGGCATTGCGCAGGTCTTCGATGGTTTCGAACAGCGGCACGACGATCAGTTCAGTGCGTGCCAGCCCTTCTGCGGGCTCCGTGCGAACTGCGCTTTTGCTGACGAGGCCAGGCAGCTCAGGCACCTGCAAAGTTCCTTGCATCAGCCCCACTTCTTTTTGTAACAGCAACACTTCAAGGAGGTCGCTCACACTCTCGGTGTGGCTGATGATGTAGTGCAAGATGGCCGCTTTGCCAAAGCGCTGGCGGGCGACGCGGGCGGCCTCAAAAATGGCCAGTTCGCCGCGTGCATGCTCGCTGTAGGCTGCGCCTACTACGCGCAAGGGGCGGGTATCGTTGAGAAGTTTCAGCAGCAAAGTGCGCTTAGCGGACTCGTCTAATACAGAGTAGTTGTTCTCAATGCGTGCGGTAGCCAACAGCTCGGCAATCACTTCTTCATGCTTGTCCGAGCTTTGGCGCAGATCCACCGTAGCCAAGTGAAAACCAAACACCTGCACCGCGCGGACCAAGCCGGTCAGGCGCATGCCTACCAAGTGCTCACCGTTGGTGGCAAGTAGCGAGGCCTCGATGGTGCGCAGATCGGCTAAAAATTCTTCAGCATGGGCATAAGCGTTTTGCGGTGCTACAGCGTGGCGCGCGGCTTCGGTGCCCGTGAGCTCATGCAGTGTGGCAGCTAGCCGCGCGTAGACGCCAATCAATGCGCGGCGGTAAGGCTCGTCCAGGCGGTGTTCGTTCACATCAGGACTGCGGTCAGCCAACTGCTGCATGCCTTCGCTCACGCCTACCAGCATCAAAGAGACAGACAATTCTGCGCCCAGGTGGTGCACCTCGGTCAAATAAAAGCGCAGCACCACTTCGGCTTGGCGCTTAAGGGCGTGGTTCAGCGTGGCGGCAGTCACATTGGGGTTGCCGTCCCGGTCGCCGCCGATCCAGTTGCCCATGCGAAAGAAGGCTTCGTCGACTTTGCCTACGCGCTCTTCTACATCGGCGTAGAGCTTGGGTATTTCGCGCAAAAAGGTGGCTTCGTAGTAACTGAGCGCGTTTTCAATTTCGTCCGCTACGGTGAGCTTGGTGTAGCGCAGCAGACGGGTTTGCCACAGCTGGGTGACGCGGGCGCGCAGTTGGGTGTCCAGTTGCAGTTTCTCGCGGGGTAGCAAATCAGTAGCATCCCGCGCACTGAGTATCTGGGCTATGGCGCGCTCGGCGTCCAAAATGCTTTTGCGCTGTACCTCGGTAGGGTGGGCTGTGAGCACGGGGGATATGAAGGCCTGCGACAAGGTTTTGGCAATGCCTTTGGTGGTGTGGCCGCTGGCGCGCAAGCGGGCGAAGGCTGCGTCCAGGCTACCGTCTTGCACGTCGCCGCGCTGCTCGTGCACGGTGCGGCGGCGGATATGGTGGCGGTCTTCAGCCAAATTGGCCAAATGGCTGAAGTAGGTAAAGGCGCGGATCACGCTGACGGTTTGCTCGTTGGAGAGCGACTTGAGCAGCTTTTTCAGGCCCTCTTGCGCAGCCTCGTCGGCATCGCGGCGAAAGGCTACGCTGAGTTTGCGGATTTGCTCTACCAGCTCGTAGGCTGGCGAGCCGTCTTGCTCGCGTATCACGTCGCCCAAAATGCGCCCTAGCAGGCGAATGTCGTCCAGCAAGGGGCGCTCTTTGTCCTTTTTACTGACAGAGGCATTGAAGGAGGGCGCGATGGTGATAGTTTTAGACATGGTTTTAAGCACGGTTTTAGGCGCTGACTAGGGCGCAATACGCAGCCCACATGCTAGCATTGGCGACAGAGTAATGATTACAGATTGGTTACGAGTCAATGGCACCACGTTTTTTGAAGATCACCGTCGCCACCCGCGAAAGCCGCCTGGCTCTGTGGCAGGCACAGCATGTGCAGGCACGCTTGCAAGCGCTGGGCCACACGGTAAGCCTGCTGCCCATGACCACCCTAGGTGACCAAATACTAGACCGCAGTTTAAGCAAAGTGGGCGGCAAAGGCCTGTTTGTGAAAGAGCTGGAGACGGCGCTATTCGACGGCCGGGCCGACATTGCTGTGCACAGCCTGAAAGACGTGCCCATGGAGATGCCTGAGGGTTTTGCACTGGCCTGCGTGATGGAGCGCGAAGACCCGCGTGATGCGCTGGTGTCGCCCCATTACGCATCACTAGAGGCTTTGCCCCATGGCGCGGTGGTGGGCACCTCCAGCCTGCGCCGCGTGGTACTTCTGCAAACCCTGCGGCCCGATTTAAAGATAGAGCCCCTGCGCGGCAACCTGGACACCCGCCTGCGCAAGCTGGACGAAGGACAGTATGCCGCTATCGTTCTGGCAGCAGCAGGCCTGAAGCGATTAGGCCTAGGCCACCGCATCGCCCAGACTTTTGAGCCTGAGCAAATGCTGCCTGCCGCAGGACAGGGCGCACTCGGCATAGAGATATGCACCGGACGCGATGACTTGATGGCCGCCTTAGCGCCGCTGGCCCACGCGCCGACTTGGACGGCGGTGAGTGCTGAGCGAGAGGTCAGCCGTTCGATGGGCGGTAGCTGCTCTATGCCATTGGCCGCGTTTGCCGTGTGGCAAGGCGCGCAGTTGCATTTGCGTGCGGCTTATGGTGACCCTGAGGGCGCTAAACCGTTGGCGCGTGCGCTTGGAGAGGCCCTAGTGGTTGATGCAGACCAAGCCCGCACACTGGGCGCGCAGGTCGCAGCGCGGCTGAAGGCGGCAGCGGCGTAATGGCCATGCCCGGTTTGCCTCGCGCCATCGTCACCCGGCCGGCCGGGCAGGCGGCGCAGTGGGTCCAGGGGCTTAGCGCGCAAGGCATTGCGGCGCAGAGTTTTCCACTGATAGACATTGCCGATGCCCTCAGCCCGGAGCAGCGCCAGGCAGTGCGGGTACGCGCTGCGCAGGCAGACGTATGCATGTGGGTCAGTGGCAATGCTGTAAGCTACTTTTTTAAGCATAATCAGGCTGCAGTCCAACAAAAT
>JAYVDN010000002.1:0-7401 GCA_043749385.1 Polaromonas sp. | reverse complement strand
CAAAGCCTTCTACCAACAGCTTATTGCCAGAGGTAAACCGCCTAAAGTGGCACTGGTGGCGTGCATGCACAAGTTGCTGACCATCATGAACGCCGTCGTGCGTTCGGGCAAACCTTGGAGTGCTACTTATGCACAGGATCACAAACATTGAAATTACTTAAAAACAACTTGACTTTGAACACAGTTGCTCCTTTCCGGCGGCGGTGGCCAAGGATGCGGTGGCGAAACTGGTGCCTGAGGCGTAAAGCTTTCAGGCAGTGGGCTTGTACCGTGGCGGAGTATCGCTTGTCAAATTACATCCACAATCTAGACAGCCAAAAGCTCTCCTGTGTGGCCATGGCTTGTTTAAACTCTTCTGGGCTGTAACCAGTAATGCGCCGCACCTCTCTGCACATATGTGCTTGGTCGGAAAATCCGGTGTTAAACGCGACCTCAGCCCAGGTGAGCATGTCGGTTTCTGATGCGTCGCGTGCCTCGAAAAACGCTGTTTCTGCCCGTGCAATACCGCGAAGTCGTTGTAAAGATTGGCCTGTCCAGCGCTTCATACGGCGCTCTAATTGCCGCGTGCTCTTACCTACACCTGTTAGGGCGGCACGTGTCCCTAGGTCAACCAACCAATCGTGGAGGCGGGGAACAGGCTGTGGCATTTGATCTCGGCAAGCCTCCCAGCGTGCAAGTAAAAACGTCTCTAGGATTTGAATCCGCGTAGTATCGTCAACAGCCATTAGCACGTCTTCAGCCAAGCGTTGCCAGCTAACGTCCAGCAGATCAGCAATGGGCGCGAAGGAGTTGACCAAATTTTCTACATCGATTCCGGTAAGTGCATGGAAAGCATCAGGGAAGAAGAGCACCATCAAACCATGCAGTTCCCCAACATTTTTAGTTACGCTGGGTACAGTGTGTGGGCCGGCTACTAAAATTTTCTCGGTGATAGCCTGCACGACGGGTAGGCCACCTTGAGACGCTAATTCCACATCGCCTTTGATTCTCCACATGATGGTGCACAACGGGGTTGCGTTGTAGTGGTTGAACATTTCGGCAGGTGCGAGCGCGATGCCGCTGGTATTGCGGCTAACGTACGCACGAACGCAACTGGCTAATGCTGAGCTCGGTAAGCGCAGATGGGTGTCTGCAACTTTAAATGGATGTGTTTCGCTTCTAACGGGGATACAGGGTGCAATGGTCATGGGGAAAATTGTACCCATATGCACATGTCGTAATTGTTCAATACAGCCTGGTTTGCAGTGTTTAACATTCTCTTTAAACATAAGAGAAAGTTAAACATATGCTATCTGACACCATCCGTTCTACCCAGCCACCAGGGCCGCGCTCCCGGATTTTTGGGTTTGACTTGCTGAGTCAATCGAAGGCGAATTACTTGGGACATGTTGAAGAACTGAAACAACGCTTTGGCGATGTGGTGATGAGCCAAGTGGTACATGAAAAAGTCTTTGACATTCATCACCCAGACTTGATTAGGCAGCTACTGGTGGACAATGCCGACGCATTGATTCGCTGGGAGCGTGGCATCGAAGTATTTTCAAACATCCATGGCCAAAGTGTTTTGGTGACCGAGGGAGAAAAATGGAAACGCCAGCGACGGATGTTGCAACCCGGATTTAGTACGAAACGCATGGGCGGTTATTGCGCACTTATGACTACGGCAATGCAGGACGCACTGAATGCGCTGGAGCAGTCGGAGGTGGTAAATCTAGAGTTCAACCATTGGGCACACCAGTTGACGATGGATGTTATTTTTCAAACCCTGTTTAGTTGCACGGATACAGCCAGGCGCGATCAAGCTATCGCGGCGGTGGCGACGCTGTCTCAAGTGGGCATGCAAGAGATGTTTTCTCCCATGAACGCGCCAGACTGGATGCCGCACAAGGCAAAAAAACGCCAGGCCAAAAAAATACTGGATGATTTGATTCGATCCCATATCCAACGCCGCCGCGTGCAGAGCTCTGCCGACAACACGCAGGCCAACGATGTTCTCGCCATGCTTTTGGCAGTACGCGATGAGCAGGGCGACAGCCGTGGCCTGAGCGATGAAGAAATCCGCGATCAATGCATGACAATTTTTCTAGCCGGGCACGAAACCACAGCACTCGCACTTTCCTGGTGGGCAGGGCTCATGGCCCAGCATCCCCAAGCGGCGCAGCGGGCACAAGCGGAAGTGGACGCAGTTTTGAATGGACAACCGATACGTTATGAAGACGTCGCAGGCTTGCGCTACCTGAACTGGAGCTTGAAAGAAGCGCTTCGGCTTTATCCGCCCGCATCTGCACTGATTTCACGGCGCACGACAAGGGAGGTGACTGTGGGCGAATGGCGCATTCCCAAGGGCGCGATGGTACGCGTCACCCCTTGGGTAGTTCACCGGGATGCGCGATGGTTTGCCGAGCCTGCGCGCTTTATACCAGAGCGCTTCAATGAAGACACACCGCTACCCAACCGCAACAGCTTCATACCATTTGGCACCGGGCCAAGGGTATGCATTGGCAGCCACTTTGCGTTGACGGAAATGGCATTGATCGCCGCCCATTTGTTGCAAAACTTTTCTTTTCGCTCTGCTAATGTCCCCAAGCCGAGATTCGATGTGCTGCTATCGCCTGAAGGCGGAATCCCGCTGCAATTGGTGCGGCGAACGCGCCAACCGAGCTTTGCATAGTAAGCGACGCAGTTTTCGCATGGCATTCAGTGTTCTAATGGAAAAAAATCTTAGGGTATTCAAAATATGGCTATTGGAATTGCATGGTTTATGTTCGCATTAGGGATAGCGCACATTATTTTCGGCCTCATAAAATTCAAAGCGCCAATTGCTGGTGCTCTATCGGATGGGTTTGTAGGAAAGTTTCTTGTACCAGAAGCAAGACGCACAGCTTTTTGGTTTTTAATTTTTGGCCCCATGCTCATGCTTGCAGGGCACGTTGCGGTACATGCGGTTGCAACCGGTGATCTTGCATTGTTAAAAATTCTGGGAATCTACTCATTCGCCACTGCACTCATAGGCGTTGCTGCATTTCCAAAATCACCCTTCTGGGCCGCGCTTGTCACCTCACCTTTTCTAATTGCCGCAGGCTACGGCTATTTGTCATAAGGCCTCTTCTCTAAGCGAAAAGAGCATACAAATTACATCCTTGGATGACGCAGTAGCATTAGCGACTAACAACGAAAGCAGTCACCATGTCCCGCCAGTCGCGGCGCAGTGTGCATAGCCTCATGCGCCGCGATCAGGGCTGAGGGCTCGAAGCACGCAAAATGGAGTGCCCTAATTACTGAAGTTTTCCCAAGCCGGAACCCAATTTCGTACTACAGACGCTCATCAGAAAGCCCCGGAGACCGGGGCGCGTGGGGCTGCGCATGCTGCGCCGCAGGCGCGAGGTCTTTGCGTGAAATCTTCGCCCTAAGCAATCAAACCAGCTAACTCGTGCAAAATCGAGCTTACGATAGGACTGTGATGATTGTTTTAGGTATTGAATCTTCGTGTGACGAAACGGGTGTGGCGCTGGTGGATGCTGCGGGGCAGGGCGTGCCTACGCTGCTTGCGGCGGCGCTGCACAGCCAGATTGCCATGCACCAAGCCTACGGCGGCGTGGTGCCCGAGTTGGCTAGTCGGGACCATATTCGCCGCGTCATTCCATTGACAAAAGAGGTGCTAGCCCAAGCAAATATTGCGCAAGCAGCTATTGACTTTGTAGCGTACACGCGCGGGCCAGGCTTGGCGGGCGCGTTGCTGGTGGGCGCTGGCGTGGCCTGCGCTATGGGTGCTGCATGGGGTAAACCGGTGATTGGAATGCACCATTTGGAGGGGCATTTGCTGTCGCCCTTTTTAAGCGCCGACCCGCCGAAGTTTCCATTCGTCGCGCTGTTGGTGAGTGGTGGCCACACGCAGTTGATGCGGGTGGACGGTGTGGGGCGTTACCAGATGCTGGGCGAGACGATCGATGACGCAGCCGGTGAGGCGTTTGACAAATCGGCCAAGCTGCTCGGCCTGGGCTACCCCGGCGGGCCGGCGCTGGCCAAGCTGGCTGAGCAGGGCGACCCAGCAGCCTACAAGCTGCCGCGCCCGTTGCTGCACAGTGGTGACTTGGATTTTTCATTCGCAGGGCTTAAAACCGCCGTGCTCACGCAGGTGAAGCGCCTGGTGCAAGACGTGCCCGAAGGGGCGCGGGTGCGGGCCGATCTGCTGTTGACTTTAAAAGACCAGCAGCGCGCCGATGTGGCGGCCAGTACGCAAGCGGCGATTACCGAGGTGCTGGTTAAAAAGTCGCTCAAAGCATTGGAACAAACGGGTTTGCAGCGCTTGGTGGTGGCGGGTGGCGTAGGAGCCAATGCGTCCCTACGCCAGCAGTTGAACGCGGCCTGTGCCAAGCGCCACATCCGCGTGCATTACCCCGAGCTGCATCTGTGCACCGACAATGGCGCCATGATCGCGCTGGCCGGTGCCATGCGTTTGCAAGCGGGTATTGCGCAGGCCAATTGTGACTACGCTTTCGATGTGAAACCGCGTTGGCCGTTGGATGCGATTGCGGCTTGAGAACTGTGGGCGGTTATTGGCTGCTTTATGCGAGGCTGGGTAAGCTGCCTTCGGGGGCAGGGGGTTTGTACTCCGATGCACTTGGTGTGTACAGCTACGCTGCTGTCCCCCGTGTCGGACTAAGGCTGACGACTCCTCCTTTATGCCGCTACGCCGTACACACCAAGCGCATCGGCAGCGAGTGCGGTGGGTCTGCTGCGGTTCAAGACACGCCATGCTGTAAAGATCGTGTCTGCACCGACCGCGAACTGCTCACCATGCTGGCGGTATCAATCTCATAGCGGTGGAACACCCCAACGCCCCCAAGACCAGGACGGTGGTGTGCTCAGCGTAGCGGCAGAAAGGAGGAGCAGTTGGCCCTAGGCCCACGCGGGGGACAGCCGCGTAGCTGAGCACACCGCCGTCCTGATCCCGTACAAATCGGCAAGCAACTCAGCTGATCGCCAAAACAGTCTCCTTGCTCACTGGCACCAGCTTGCCCAGCTTCAAAGTCAGCACACCATTCTCCAGCTTGGCCTCGCTGGCAGCGGTGTCAATCTCGCCCGCCAGTTGGTAGGCTGCCTTGAAACTGCGCGGTGCATCGGCCTTCGAATCAATGCGCACCACATCGCCCTCGATGGCAATGGTCAGATGCTCCTTGGCCAGGCCCGGTACGTCCAAAGACAAGGTGACGCTCGTGTCGTCAGTGTCTACCCGTACGCCCTTGCCCAATGGCGCTGCGGTGCTATCAAACAAAGCTTCCAGCCCGCGTGCATCGAGGTGCAGCGAAGGGGAAAATGCGTAACGGTTAGCACGGTGGATAGCAGATGGTGAAAAAAACATGGTGAACTCCTAGTACACTTCGCGGCTTTGCTGCTGCGCCACTATTAGCGCAGTGCGTTTACCGCATGGCCCGTATCTGCTGGCATGCACCGTGTTTTCAAGGGAATCAATGAGATGAATAAATTTCGCCGTGGGCTATTGAAAAGCCTCTCCACCGTAGCCATATCGGGTGGTTTTTTAAAGGGTTTTGAGGCTCTAGCCCAACAGAATATTGCGGGAGCAGCTACGGTAAAGATAGCGATGATAGAGGGCTTGTCCGGTGCATTTGCCAATACCGGCGAGGCCGTTTTCCGTAACCTGGTGTGGGCCTGCGAGCGCGTGAATGCGCGTGGAGGCGTCAAGCTGGCCACTGGAGCGCGCCGCTTGCAGCTAGAGCGCTACGACAGTAAAGGCCTGATCGAAGAGGCTTTGTCTGCCCTGCGCGCGGCCCTGGACGACGGCGCGCAGATCATCATGCAAGGCAACAGCTCGGCGATTGCCGCCGCGCTGATTGACGCGGTGAACAAACACAACGAACGCGAGCCTGCCAAGCGCGTGCTATTTTTGAACTACTCCGCAGTCGACCCCATTTTGACCAATGAGAAATGCAGCCCCTGGCACTTCCGATTCGACGCGCACGCTGACATGCGCATGGCCGCGCTGATGGAGGTGCTGAAAGACGACAAAACTGTCAAGTCAGCCTACCTGATCGGCCAAGACTACAGCTTTGGCCAGGCCGTGCTGCGTGAAGCGCGCAGGCAACTGGGCGTGCAGCGCAGCGACGTGGCCATCGTGGGCGATGAGCTGCACCCGCTGGGCCGCATCAAAGACTTTGCGCCTTACGCTGCCAAGATCAAAGCCAGCGGCGCGCAGGCCATTCTTACCGGCAACTTTGGCAACGACCTCACGCTCTTGGTCAAGGCCTGCAAAGACGCAGGTTTTGAGGGCAAGTTCTACACCTTCTACGGCAACGCACTGGGCGCGCCCGCCGCCATCGGCGAGGCCGGCGTGGGCAAGGTCATCGCTGTAGCCGACTGGTTGCCCAACGTGGCCACCAAAGAGTCTGAAGCCTTCTACCAAAGCTTCAAACAGCGCTTTCCCAAGCCTGCGGACGACTACGTGCATATGCGCATGCAACTGATGGTCGAGGCACTGGCTAAATCGTTAGAGGCTGCGCCATTGAAAGACGGCGCTGTCGACCTGATAGCTTTAGCCTCAGCACTGTCGAACGTAAGCGTGACCTTCGCAGGCCAAAAAGGCAGCATGCGAAGCGCCGACCACCAGTTTCAGCAGCCTTTGGTAGTAGGCCTGATGGACAAAGTAGGCAGCCCGGGCGTGAAGTTTGATGTGGAAGGCTCGGGGTTTGGTTTTAGAGTGGTCAAAACGATTGACGCAAGCCGCGCCGAGATACCTACCAGCTGCAAGATGGCCAAGGCGGCGTGACTCGCAAAGGTGTTACCATGGTGCCACCCGCAGTGACGCCCATACTGCCACCCATAGGAGTTAAGCCATGACCACCACCACCTCCCTCAAATTGCCCGACGCTTTGAAAGAGCAAATCGCCCAAGCCGCTGCCCGCGAAGGCAAGACGGCGCACGCCTTGATGGTGGATGCACTGCAAACAGCGATGAACGAGGCATCGTTGATGCACGCATTTCACGACAGCGCCTTGGCCGCGTATGAGGAGACAGTACGCATCAACAAGGTGTACCGAGGTGAAGACCTGGAGGCCTACTACCTGGCGAAGATGCGCGGTGACACAGCCAAAAAGCCAGCCACAGTGCAGTGGCAGCCGGAGCGCGGTCCAGCGGCAAGCGCTGCAGTTCGGTCCAGAAAGCGTGCATGACGACGCTCTCGATCAGCCAACAGGCTGACCAAGACCTGGACCGTTTGACGCAGTTTTTGCAGCAAAGTCAACCCGAATATGCTTACAAAGCCGCCCAAAACATCTTTCATGCTTTGGGCTTTCTCATCATCAGCCCAGAAATTGGCAGGCCTTATTCGCCGCCTTTGCGAGAATTGGTCATCTCTCAAGGAAAATCAGGCTATTTAGCGCTGTA
>JAYVDN010000001.1:0-3441 GCA_043749385.1 Polaromonas sp. | reverse complement strand
GCACTCGTTGGCAAAGCCCAGGTGGCGGGCCGATGCATCAGGCTGCTGCCACATGGCTGGCTCGTACACCCACAGCGCCAGCACCCCGCCTGCGTGCTGGCGAGCGTGTGCACCAGCCCACACCAGCGGCGCGTGGTCCGTCAGCCGCAAGTCTTTTTTATACCAAACTACACTGTGCATGAATGCAGTTTACGCAACTTGCTATGTCCCGCGCTGGGGCTGTGTTTTCAGCTAGAACCATGACGGCTGGCTCCGTGCGAAAAAATGTACGCTATGTATTACGTAGCTTCTCCCGCGATATTCTATTGGTCTGCAGGCTCATTACTATCTTAAAAACACCCCCAAACTCCCGTTTTGCAGCGGCGCGAAGCCTCCAAACGTCCGAAAATCGGCTGAAAACCGAGAATTTGCCTATTTTTGCACCTATTTTGTAATGGATATCGGGCTGCAGACCAATAAAATATCGCGGGAGCAGCTATGAAATATGGAGTGCCATGGATGACTGAAATGGCCCGCAGACTGGGACACCTCACCACAATATGGGGGCCGCTATCTTAAAGTTGAACATTGCGGATCACGCAAGTTGGGCCGCGTTTGCGTGACGAAGATGTCATTTTTCTCAAGCATGGCACGCCTAGAATTGTGACATCGCACTACATCCCTAGTATGCTGGTACGGTACCTACCCGGCAAGTAGCGTTGTTGCAGTCGCCCGGTATGCGCGCCACGCCCACTACCAAGCCGGCCCCACCGCCGCTGCGCCCTGAGCAGCGGTAAAAGAAAACCGCCCCGCCTAAAGGCCCAAGGATAAGACGAGACAATGAAAATACTGTTAGTAGAAGATGAGCAAAAAATTGCCGACTTCGTGTGCCAAGGCATGGTGGGCCGCGGCATGCAGGTGGTGCATTGCGACAATGGCAATACGGGCTTTGACGCGGCCTGCAACACCAGCTTTGATGCGATTGTGCTGGACATTATGCTGCCGGGCCGAGACGGTTTATCGGTGCTCAAAGGCTTGCGCACGGCGGGCGTCAAAACCCCGATCATTTTGCTTACCGCGCGCAACTACCTGGGCGACCGCGTGGAGGGGCTGAACCTGGGCGCCGACGACTATTTGGCCAAACCCTTTTTTGCAGAAGAGCTGGTGGCGCGCATCCATGCGCTGGTGCGGCGCGTGAGCAGTGAGCGGCAAAACACCGTGGAAGTAGGCGCACTGGTGCTAGACCGCATTACCCGCCAAGCCACCTGCCACGGCCAAACCATTGAGCTGACCCCCCGGGAGTTCACCTTGCTGGAGTACCTCATGCGCTCACCCGGGCAGGTGTTTACGCGCAGCCAGATTTTGGAGCATGTGTGGGGCTATGACTTTGACCCCAGCACCAATATTGTGGACGTGTGCATCAAGCGCATTCGCAGCAAGATGGCCCTGCTCACCGACGCAGCTGATGCATCGCCCATTGAGGCGGTGCGGGGCGCGGGCTACCGTTTCAGGCCGCAGCTATGACGGTGTCTTTTCGCACGCGGGTCATCGTGCTGGCCACGCTCACGGTCTCTGCCACCACAGCGGCGGTGGTGTTTGTGGGGTGGTCGCGCATTGTCAAGTTTGAACTCACCAGGCTGGACGAGCGCTTGTGCATGGAGCTTAGGCGCATTGATACGCAGCCCGGGCTGGGCCAGGACGTAGCGCGGCTGCAAAACGATTTGATGTCCAAGCTTCGGGTCGGCGCACCAGAGCAGGTGATGGTGCGGGTGGAGCCTTCGGCGGGTGGGCTAGCGTTTCAGACAGCCAACTGGAGCGACGATATCAACCTATTGCGCGGTCTGCCGTTGCCCAGCGATGATGCGTCTGCTCTCACGGGTGCCCGACCCGTTGATGGGTCACCAGAGCGGCCACCCCGCGCAGAGCGACCCCGGGGGCCGGATCGACCGCCCGGGCCGGACCGACCGCCCGGGCCCGGCTATCCTGCTGTCGAAGAACGTCCGCCCAGGCCAGACGGTCCACCAGCATTCGAGCGTTCTGCTGAGGCGGACTTTGCGCCTGGCGCACAGCCCGATGGGCGTTCACGCCCAGGGCAGCGCAACTGCCAAGTCGGCTCATTTGATGCGCAAGGCAAGCAATGGCGTGCCGCCTTCACGGCGCAGCCCAGGCAACGCAGCCTGTTGGCTGCCGATGTGGCCGCTACCCAGGCCGAGCTGCAAAACGCCTACCGAAGTGCCCTGGCGTTGGTGATCCCGCTGGCGCTGCTGTTGACAGGCTTGGGCGCTTGGCTGCTGTCGAGCATGACCATGAGCCCAGTGAACCGGCTGCGCAACGCCATGAAGGGCGTGGACCAAAAAGCCTTGGCCCAGCGGCTGGCCACCGGGGATGAAGACCGCGAGTTCAAAGAACTTAT
Organism: Polaromonas sp.; assembly: GCA_043749385.1. Lineage (GTDB taxonomy): Bacteria > Pseudomonadota > Gammaproteobacteria > Burkholderiales > Burkholderiaceae_C > JAAFIP01. The sequence goes on along the minus strand of JAYVDN010000001.1, from coordinate 1,049 downwards.
TGCAGCCTATAACACCATGCTGGAGCGTTTGGAGCTGAGCTTTCGCCAAGCCTCGCGTTTTTCGTCAGACGCGGCCCACGAGCTGCAAACGCCGCTGACTATTTTGCAGGGGCACCTGGAGCGTGCGCTCAATAACGCGGGCCATGGCAGAGACAAAAGTGACTTGACCGTGATGCTCGACGAAGTGGGCCGCCTGTCCGCCATCACCCGCAAGCTGCTGCTGTTGTCGCAGGCCGATGCGGGCCACCTTGCTTTGCACCTCACGCCCATTGCACTGTCTGAGGTGCTCGACGGTTTGGTGTTGGATGCCGATATGCTCGCGACGGGTCAAGAGGTGGTGAGCATCATTGAGCCGGGCCTGGTGGCGCAGGCTGACGCAGTGCTGTTGACGCAGCTGTTTAACAATTTGATCACTAACGCAGTGCGCTATTGCTTGCCCCATGGCCGCATAGAGGTGCTGGCCCGTCGCTTGCCGGGTGGTGTGGAGGTGGTGTTTGGCAACAGCACCAGTGCCATCAGCGAGGATGTGCGGGCGCAATTTTTTGACCGCTTTTACCGAGGTGACGCAGCGCATAACCGGCAACTAGAGGGCAGTGGTCTGGGCCTGAGCCTGGCCCGCGAGATTGCCAAAGCCCATGGCGCTGAGCTGTCGCTTGCCCCCAGCGCGCTGACACGAGTGCGCATGCGGCTGTGGTTGCCTGACGTGGCACGGACAAATGCACTTTGACTTTGCGCGGCTGCTACGCGAGCAGACGCCACATGACGAAGATGTCATTTTCAAATGCTGGGCGCGTCTTAAGCTCAACCCCATCCAGCAATTTTTCAGAGTGGTAATGGTGTTTTAGTTGAATGCTTGGCTTTACTTGGAGTTCAAATATGAAGTTTGCACATGTTCTTTCGTTCGCCTTTGCCGTGTCAGCGCTGCTTACGGCGTGTGGCGGCGGGGGCAGTACGCAGGTCGCGGCGGCCAGTACGGGTACTTCACCCGTGGTAACCGCTACATCCACCACGACCGGCACCACCTCAACGACACAGTCTGCAACGGCCTT